>CALXPY010000022.1 GCA_944390395.1 uncultured Clostridia bacterium
AAAAACAAAAAAATAAATGCTTTGAAATATAAGCATTTCTACATAATACTTTCTATAATATTTTAGTTGCTATAACCTATTGCTATTCCATAACATGAGTCTTTTTGCATTTTTCTTCTTTCTGGTACTTGCGATCTTTTTTCCTCATTGCATTTATACCTACAATTTAGAGCAGGATTATTTTCGAATATTAGTGGGGTTAAATATTGGAGTAGTTCTTTATGTTTTCCCGTATATTTATTTAGAACCAAATTTAAAAATTTATTACTTATTTGTTTTCTATCAATAGACATAAAATATCCCGATAAATCTATTTTTAGGAAAAAACAATCCTTTTTTCCATTATTAGAAGTTTCTATAAGGAATTGTTTTAACAATTTTAGTGCATATTCCGTTCCTCTTCCTTTTCGGCATGAGCAACACCCATCTACTAATTCATTTTCTAATATGTCACCTATTTCTTTCATATAAAAATGCTGTACTATTCTATCACTAAACTGTGCTGCATAAATTTCCCTCAATGCTGGATCTGTAATTACATAACAGTTTGAAGGTAACGGGGTGTATGTAAATGAATTTAATTTATCCAGCAAATCTATTAAACTCTGGCACAATTTAGAATTAACAAATTTATATGTTCCTTGTTTTCTTTTTTTATTTCTTAAGCATAAAATATATGCTTCATATAATTCTTCAAATTCTAATATTTTATCCATAACCAACCCTATCAATAAAGCCTTTCTGTATTAGAAAGACTTTTAATTTTTAGTATTTTTAATATAATGAAACTCGCCGCAAGACGCACGTAGTTGTTGTTGTTCACGTTGTTGTTGTTCATGTAGCCGTTGTTGAAGTTCGCGTTGTACGCGTTGTTCGTATTGTTCTGCGCAGAGGACCAGTACCAGTCACTAACCGCATAACGGACTAAGCCTAACACTAATTTTTATTGTCCAACTTTTGATAATACCAATTTTGGTGGGACAACCACTTTCATTATATTAAATTTTTTTATTTAATTAATAAAAGTTTGCTAATCTTACCTAATGGCGGATATAGCTTTTTCAATTGATGTCATCCATTTTTCGAAGTCTTTTTCTATCTCCAAATGTTTTCTAATTAACTCTGTAATTTCCCCCGGTGTTATTGCTTTGTTAACCATCAAAAATCTTATATCTGTCCATACTTCTATTTTTAATATTTCTTTTGCTTCTACAAGATATTCGTATTGCTTTTCCTTATTTATTTCCATAAGTGCTTTTATAGTTTTCTTTTCTATGTTTATTATGTTCATATTTAAATCTTCCTGAATTGAAACTAAACCTTTGGCAATGCCTCTTCTTGTAATTCTTTCGTTTATATAAGTGGACAAATCGTCTAATTTAATATGTATAGGTGCCTGCCTATTTCTCTCGTAAATTTCTTGATTTATCTTCTTTACTGCATTATCTACTCTTGTCTGGCTCCAGTGATTTTTCTTCAATTTTTTTGTTCTTCCATTTTCTCTCACTCATACATTAATTTTTAAATACATTCAAACCTCAACTTCTTACGAAGTTTTTTTCGTTTTGAATGTTACGCGTTATTTACATAACGCGTATTATGTTTCTAATTTTTTACAAAATTAGAAAGTCGCCGCAAGACGCACGTAGTAGCTGTCGAACACGCTGTGGCTGTCCATGTAGCCGCTGCCGAAGTCCGCGCGGTACGCGTTGATCGCATTGTTCTGCGCAGAGGACCAGTACCAGTCACTAAGTCCGTAGTTTGCATAATTGCCCTGATTTAGACCTAACTCCTCTCCAAATGCTGCCCACTCTGATTTTGATGGAACAAACCATGTTGGATTTTCTATATTTCCCACTGATGTTTGAATTACTCCCCACATATCTTTATATGTGACATTATCATCCTGTGGTCCGTATCCTCCGTTTGCTCCCTTATTCCAATTTGCTATCATTGCTATTGTGTTTGCTTTTCCTTGTTCAAAATCATTCACAGTATATTCTATTGTATTTTTTAATTTTCCATAGGCTGCATCATACCAACAATATCTTGGTCCATTTTCGTCGTTAAAATCATCTAATGCCATTATATAAAATCTTTCATTCCCTGTTGTTCCTTTTTTAGGGCTTATTACATAATTTTCTCCAAAATCATCGTTATACTTTTCTTTACTTATTGTATATTCTTTTAAATTATCTTTTACCGGTATTTCATACTTGCCCCAATCATCACCCCATTGTCCATCTCCTGTATTTCCTACTGCCATATCCGCAAATATTACTCCATCTACTGTTCCATCTCCTTCCATATCTGCATAATATCCTACATAATCTTCTGTTTCTGGTATTATTTCTTCGGGTGGCTCTGGTTCTTCGTTTGTATCTTCATTTCCTCCTGTTTCTCCATTTCCGCCAACCACTCATTACATCATTTAACTCATTAAATAACTCATTTAAGCTTGTTTTGTCATTTGCTACCGCATTATTCATTGCATTCGCTGCCTCTTTTGCTTTATTTATTATTCCGTCATCACTAAATACTGCTCCTATTGTTACAGCGGCCAATATTAAAATTACTACTATTGTCACTGCTAGCGCTATTAGCGTTATTCCGCTTACTTCCTTTTTTACTTCTTGTAATTCTCTACTTTTTCTTTCTAAATTTTCTTTCATCTTATTTATTCTTCCTCCTTTTTTTCTTACTTTTTGGTATTTTTACTATGTATCCTCTTTTTATTCTTTTACATAGATTCCTTATATACTCTCTTTTTTTCCTTTTCTTTCGTTACCCTTTATTTTAATTATTTTCTTCCTTAGCATCACCCCTTTTAATTCTTTCTTCTCTTTTAAAAAATAAGTTCCCTTTCCAATATTTTTCCCATTTTTCTTTTCTCTATTCATTTTTTTATGTTCTTTTAGGAAAAATATTTTCTATATTCCTTATATCACATTCCTTTTCACTTTACCAAAAACGCAATAGTTTAAGTATATCTATTAGTTTAATTTTGACTAACTTTTTTCGTTTTTCATTTTATCAATTACTCCTCCCCCAATATGTGATAATATTTTTTTCTTGCTCCGAAAAAAATATTATCACTATTGTGGAGTTCTAATTTCTGTATTTTTCAAAATGAAATAAATCTCTTTGTTTAAATTTTTTAATCACTAATTAAGAAGCGTGTTATATATATTATTTGAAAAAACATGAGTCGACAGCCCTTTGAGGCGGGGGTGTTTCGAAAAAAGCACACAAAAAGAACGCTCCAAAATAATTTGAAACGCTTTATATTTTACATAATATATTTGAATTTTACGTACAAAAACTAAAGCTACGCTATTTACTAAAATGTAACTCTCTCTCTCTCTCTCTCTCTAGTATTTCAACGTTTTCAGCCTTCATACTTGTTTTTCCCCTCTTACTTTTTATTATATGAATTGGATAAGAATTAGATTTTGGCTAGGAAAACGAAATTGAAATTTATGAGGCGTACTTTTTGTACGTTGATTAAATTTCAATTGAAGTTTGACAACGCCAAAATTTAATTATTTCCAATTATGGTTAAATTTTATATTAATGTAATTTAATTGTCAATATATTTTTGAATATTGTACACATTATGAGAATATATTTTAATATAATTTTATTTTTTAGGATTTTTTATGAAATATTTGTTAGATGTTTTTAAGGGTATAGCATTAGGTGCTGGTGCTATTTTGCCTGGTATAAGTAGTGGTGTTTTATGTGTAATATTTGGTATTTATGAAAAATTAGTTGATAGTATTTTAAATTTTTTTAAAGATATTAAAACTAATTTTAAGTTTCTGTTTCCAATAGCAATTGGTGGACTTATTGGTATGTTACTTTTCGGGAACATTCTTAAATATTTATTTTATGCATATCCTACCCAAACGAAATTTAGTTTTATTGGATTAATATTAGGTAGTATTCCTATTTTATTTAAAAAAGCCAATAAACCTAAAGGTTTTAGATTACATTATATGTTATATTTATTAATTGCATTTTTTATAGGATTTATGTCTATTAAATTAGAAAATCTCGGAATTTCCTTTATATCAGGAGATTTCAGCAATAATACTATTTTTCTAATTATAGCAGGGTTTTTTATGTCAGTTGGAGTTGTTGTTCCCGGTGTTAGTAGTAGTGTTATATTAATGTCACTTGGAATTTACGATTTATATTTAAGTGCTATTTCCACAATGTATTTACCTGTACTTATTCCAATGGCAGTTGGTGTAATTATAGGTGGACTAATATTTTTAAAAATTATCCAAACGCTTTTAAACAACTATTTTCCACAAACCTTTTATGCTATAATTGGATTTGTTATAGGTTCTGTTTTTATTCTATATCCTGGATTAACATTTAATTTGGAAGGACTTATTTCTTTAATTTTATTTGTTATATGTTTCTTTATTGCTTTACAGTTCGAAAAATTGGATAATAAATAGTTTACATTCAAAAAAGCTCAAATATTTGAGCTTTTTTCTATTTTTTTCTTCTTAATATCCAACCTTTTTCTACCTTAATAGGTATTTCTAATTTTACTGTTTGACCTAATTTTCCCGGATTTATACATGGTATTTCTTCATTTGTTTCTGTATCCCATAATTTTTCTATATTAAACTTTTTAGGCTCTATATTGTTTGGAATTATAACTTCTAATTCATCTCCAACATTTAGCTTATTCTTTATTTCTACTATGGTTTTTCCATCTACAGTATCTAACACTTTAGCTCCAAATTCATAATTTGGATTATACTGTTTACCTTCATATTCTTGAAAATCTTTATTATTTCTGTCATCAAAATAAAATGTTGTTAATCCTCTTGTTTTAGTTTTTTCTAGTTCTAATAAATATTTAGTATAATCATAATTTTCTGGATCCTTAATATAATCATCTATGGCATTTCTATATGCATTTACTACAGAAGCTAAATAATACTCTGTTTTTAATCTTCCTTCTATCTTTAAACTGTCAATTTCCATTTCTATTATTTCTGGAATATCTTTTATTAAACATAAATCCTTTGAAGAAAATATATAAGTTCCTTTTTCATCATGTTCAACAGGCATTAAATTTCCTGGCTTGTTTGCTTCTTCCACATAAACATTATATGCCCATCTACAGCTTTGTGCACAATCACCTAAATTTGCACTTCTTGAAGCTAAAAAGTCACTTAAAAAACATCTTCCAGAGTAGCCAAAACAGATAGCTCCATGTACAAAAATTTCTACTTCTAAGTCTTTTGGTTTGTTTTCCATTATTTTTCTTATTTGTTCCTTATTTAGTTCTCTACCTAATATTACTCTTTTAGCCCCATTTTTGTACCAAAAATTGCTACTATGATAACTAACAGTATTAGCTTGTGTACTTATATGTACATCAATATCTGGTGCATACTCTTTTATTATATCAATTACTCCTCCATCAGAAGCTATTATTCCATCAGCTTTTAAGTCATTTAACATTTTTGCTTGTTTCTTAATTTCGTCATAATTATCATCCCAAGCATATATATTAATAGCAGCATATACTTTTTTTCCAATGCTATGTGCATATTCTATTGTCTTAGCTAAATCATTATCATCAACTTCTGCTCTACTTCTTAATGATAAAGCAGCCGTTCCACAATATACCGCATCTGCTCCATACATAAAAGCTGTTTTAGCTTTTTCTAATGATCCTGCTGGTGCTAATAATTCTGGTTTTTTCATTTTTTATTTCATTCCCTTCTCTTAGTATAAATACTTTTTATTTGTACTTTACCTCTTGAAACTGTTTATTAATTATGATAAATTTATATAATGAAATATTTTATCAAAAAAATAATAAAAAGTCAAAAAGGATGTGAATTATATTGTCTTTTATAGAATTTAAAAATGTCTGCAAAGTTTATGGAAAAGGCGAAAATACCGTTAAAGCTCTAAATAATGCTAATTTTAACATTGAAAAAGGAGAACTTGCTGTTATTTTAGGTGCTTCTGGTGCTGGTAAAACTACTGCTCTAAATATTTTAGGTGGAATGGATTCTCCAACATCTGGATCTGTTATTGTCGATAATAAAGAAATTACTTTTTTTAAAGAAAAACAACTTTGTAAGTACAGAAGAGAAGATGTAGGGTTTGTCTTTCAATTTTATAATTTGGTGCCTAATTTAACTGCTATAGAAAATGTTGAGTTAGCCTCACAAATATGTAAAGATAGCTTTAACTCTCTTGATGTAATGAAAAAAGTTGGACTTGAACATAGAACTAAGAATTTTCCTGCGCAACTTTCTGGTGGAGAACAACAACGTGTTGCAATTGCAAGAGCTATTGCTAAAAATCCAAAGCTATTACTTTGCGATGAACCTACTGGTGCTCTTGACTACAATACAGGAAAGCAAATTTTACAACTTCTTCAAGATACCTGTAGAAAAGATAATATGACTGTTATAATTATTACTCACAATCAGGCAATTTCTGCTATGGCAGACAAAATTATACATTTTAAAAGCGGTACCGTTACAAATATAGAAATAAATTCTAATCCAACACCAATTTCTGAAATTGAATGGTAACATTATTAATATAAAAAGGGGATGAATAGCATGGAAAGTGATAATAAACGAATAAAACTTTCAAGATTAAATACTTGTATTTTATATTTCTTTATATTTGCATTTATAGGGTGGTTACTAGAAACATTTTATAGTTTATATGAGTTGGGACATTTTACTAAAAGAGGATTTCTATTAGGTCCTATATGCCCAATATACGGATTTGGAGCTCTTATCTTAATATTATTTTTTAGTAAATATAAAAACAATAATTTAAAACTCTTTTTCTATTCTGCTATTGTTTTCTCTCTTTTTGAATATTTAGTAGGTTTTGGATTAGATGCTTTATTTGGATTAAAATTTTGGGATTATACTAGTGAATCATTTAATTTAAATGGTCGTATAAGCATATTTTTCTCATTTGCTTGGGGAATTATAGCCATAATATTTATTAATCATTTATATCCTTTTATAAAAAGAAAAATAAATGTATTATTGTCAAAAACCCCTTATAAACTTCAAATATCTATTGTTAGAATATTATGCGTATTATTTTTTGCTGACACTATTGTCTCTTGCATTAGATATCTTATATAATGTAGACATTTACTCTAAAATGTATTATAATAGTAGTACATTATAAAAATGTATTTTATAGTAAGGAGGTTACTTATGAAAAACTACAAGAAAGGACGGTATTTATCCAATAATGGATGGAACGAAAAATTAAGTTTTAGCGAAAAAGATTTAGAAGAATTGAGAGATAAACTCTCTCCAGAAGACAGAAATATGTTAATACTGATGGAAAATTATGAGTCTAGACGCAAAAAAAGGAGGCAATAAAATGAATCATAATAAACGTAAGCCAACTTTTGGAGAGCGAATGCAAGAAATACAAAAAAGAGAAGAATGGTTTGAAGAACGTAAATGGCAATTAGAATTGATAGAAGCCATTAAATCAAATAATACTTCTGAAATTGCAAGACTTTTAGCTAAAGGACTGGAAGAAGGTTATGATGCCAGTTTCTTGTTGAAAGAAAATAAGTAATCTAAATTTAAAAAGACTTAGCTATTTGCTAAGTCTTTTTCTTGCTACTGCTAAGCCATCCCCTACTTCTAAAATGGTGGTCTCTAGTTCAGGATTTTCTTCTAATTCTTTTAAGAATTCCCTTAAATTTCTAACTGCTGTACGTTGCTTATGTTTATTATAGTCACTTAAAACATAACCTTTATATAAAACATTATCAGCAATTATTATTCCATTATCATTTAACATTCTTAATCCTTCTTTAAGAAATATAGGATACTTTCCTTTTGCAGCATCTATAAATACTATATCATATTTACAATTTAAAGTTGGTAATATTTCAACTGCATCTCCAAAATAAATATTTATTTTATCTTCTACTTCAGCTTTTCTAATATTCTCTTTAGCCTTTATAACTCTTTCTTCATCTCTTTCGATTGTATCTATACTACCATCTTCCTGCAAATATTCTGAGAAACATATTGCAGAATACCCAACAGCTGTACCTATTTCTAATATTTTTGCTGGTTTAACCTCTTTTAGAATTTTCGCTATTTCATCAAGGGTATCATCCATTATAATTGGTATTTTGTTTTCTAATGCTTCTTTTTTTATTTTTTCTAATTCACTTCTATTCATCTACTATGCTTGTGCTCTCCTTGCTTCTCTTTCTCTTGTTTTATTATCCAATATTTTCTTTCTAAGTCTTAAGTTCTTTGGTGTTACTTCTACCAATTCATCTTCTGCTATAAATTCTATTGCTTTTTCTAATGATAATTGAATTGGTGGAACTAAACGAAGTGCATCATCTGAACCTGAAGCTCTTGTATTAGTTAAATGTTTTTCCTTACAAACATTTATTGATATGTCTTCATTTCTTGAATTTATACCTACTATCATACCTTCATAAACTTCAACTCCAGGACCAATAAATAGTTCTCCTCTTTCTTGTGCATTATATAGCCCATAAGTTATAGATGTACCTTGTTCAAAAGCTACAAGTACTCCCCTTGTTCTTGCCATAATTTCACCCTTGTATGGTTCATAAGAATCAAAAGTACTATTCATAGTTCCTTCTCCCTTAGTATCGGTTAAAAATTCTGTTCTATATCCTATTAAACCTCTTGCAGGTACTCTAAATTCTATTTTTGTATGACCTATTTCTGCTGGTTCCATATTTTTCATTTCAGCTTTTCTTCTACCTAATTTTTCTATAACATTTCCTATACAATCATCTGGAACATTTACAACTAAATTTTCTATTGGTTCACATTTTACTCCATCAATTTCTTTAAATATAACTTTTGGACGAGAAACTAATAACTCAAATCCTTCTCTTCTCATTGTTTCAATTAATACAGATAAATGTAATTCACCACGTCCACAAACTTCAAAACTATCTGGAGAATCTGTTTCTTTTACTCTTAAGCTAACATTTCTTTCTAATTCTTTAAATAATCTATCTCTAATATGTCTTGATGTAACAAATTGTCCTTCTTTTCCAGCAAAAGGTCCATTATTTACGCTAAATGTCATAGAAACTGTTGGCTCGTCTATATCCACAAATTCTATTTTTTCTGGATTATTTATATCACAAATTGTATCGCCTATATTTATATCAGGTATACCAGAAATACAAACTATATCTCCTGCAGGTACACTTTCAGCCTCTGTTCTTTTTAATCCAATATATGTGAATAATTTTGCAATCTTTCCCTGTTCAGTTTTATCTTTTTTACATACTGCAACACTTGCTCCAGCATTAACAGTTCCACGTTCTACTCTTCCTACAGCTATTCTTCCTAAATATTCATCATATTCTATATTTGATACTAATAATTGCATAGTTCCATCTATATCACATTTAGGTGGTTCTATATTTTTTATAATTGTATCAAAAATACAATTTACATTATTAGATTCTTCTGATAAATCCATTTTTGCAATTCCATTTTTCGCAGAAGCATATATTACTGGAAAATCTAATTGATCATCGTTTGCATTTAATTCTATAAATAATTCTAAAACTTGATCTACAACTTTTAATGGATTTGCACCTGGTCTGTCTATTTTATTTATGACTACTATTGGTTTTAAATTTAATGCTAATGACTTCTTTAAAACTTCTCTTGTTTGTGGCATTGGACCTTCAAAAGCATCAACTAATAATAATACACCATCAACCATTTTTAAAACACGTTCTACTTCTCCACCAAAATCCGCATGTCCTGGAGTATCTACTATATTTATTTTTATTCCATTATACATAACAGAAGTATTTTTAGATAAAATTGTAATACCTCTTTCTTTTTCTAGAGCATTTGAATCCATTACTCTTTCTTGTACTTGTTCATTCTCTCTAAATATATGACTTTGTTTTAAAAGTGCATCTACTAAAGTAGTTTTACCATGATCTACGTGAGCAATTATTGCTATGTTTCTTATCTTTTCGTTGTTCATATTTTATTCCCCTTTATACAAAACTTTACGTTAAAAAATGTCGCTATTGTTCAAAAAGAACATTGCAACATTTTACAAATATTAACTTTATAAATTATAATCCAAAATCAAAAGTTTGTCAACATAATGATTTCTAGTTATTTTTTATCATCCACATTATTTTGCAATTCAACTATATTGTTCATTATTTCTTGGCTTACTTTTTCTAATACTTCTTTTTCTGGTTTGTTTGATTTATACTCGCTAAAATCTAATGGTTTTCCATAGTTTAATGTAATCTTTGAAAATGGTTTGTATTTTCCACTTATTCCTACAGGTACTACTTGTACACCTGTTCTAATTGCCAAATATGCTGTTCCATTTTGTGCTTTACCATTTTTCTTAAGTCCATTTCTTGTTCCTTCTGGAAATATTGCCAAAATATTATTTTCTTTTAGAATTTTTAAAGAGTATTTCATAGATTCAATATCCATTTTTCCTCTTTTTACTGGAAATACATTCATTTTTCTTCCAAACCATTTAATAAATGCATTTTTAAATAGTTCAACTTTTGCCATCATATATAGTTCTCTTTTCGTCATTGCATATAAAAATACAGGATCCCAATTTGAACTATGATTTGCACATAAAATATATGGTTTTCCTTTTTCTATATTTTCTTGTCCTTTTATTTTTACTCTAAAAAATATTCTTAAGAAGATGTATACACATCCCTTAACAAAACATCTAAACATTTTCTACTCCCTCACTTTTTAGCTTACTTTCTATTATTTCTTTCACTTTTTCTACTACTTGTTCTATAGTTAAATTAGTTGTATCTATAACAATAGCATCATCTGCTATTTTTAGTGCCCCTATTTCTTTGTTTTTATCATTTTCATCTCTTAATCTAATATTATCTAATACTTCTTGATATGTACTATTTATTCCTTTTTCTATATTTTCCTTATATCTTCTATTTGCTCTTTCTTCTTCTGATGCATCTAAATATATTTTTACATCCGCATTAGGAAACACGTAGGTAGTTATATCTCTACCTTCCATAATAACATTACTATTTTCTGCCATTTTTCTTTGCAGGTCAACCATATTAAATCTTACTTCTTTAATTGCTGATACTTGTGATACTAGTGCTGATACTTCTTTTGTTCTAATTTCTCTTGTTACATTTTTGTTATCCATGTATACTTCTTGTTTTCCATTATTATTTTCTAATTTTATGTCTATGTTCTTTGAAATTTCTATAATTTTATCTGGTTCATTTATAGAAATACCATTTTCTATAACTTTAAGAGTAACACACCTATAAGTAGCTCCAGTATCTATATTTATAAATCCAAAATCTTCTGATATTATTTTTGCAACAGTTCCTTTTCCAGTTCCAGCTGGTCCATCTATTCCTACAACAAATGACATTTATTGTTCCTCCTTTTTTTCTTCAAGTTTTTCTGGCATATTTATTCCTTTTGCTAATATTGTAACATTTTGTACATTCATAGTTGTTAATCTTTGTATTTCCTTTTTTGTTTTTTCCTTAAAATCTTTTAAAATTGTTATTACATTAAATCCATAATTAATTATAACTTCCATATATATATTAGGTCCTTCTGGTGTGCTTTCCACTCTTGTTCTTATTACTTTATGTATTCCTTCTGTTTTAGTTGCTATATATTCAGCAATTTGCCTAAATACAGTATCTGATATTGTAAAATTACCTAAATAACTAAAAGTAGGTCTTATTATAGATTTTTCTGATATATATGGAGCATTTCCCTTGCCTTTAAATTTGAATATTTGTAGAGGATCTAATATATACCCTGCAAAGTCTTTTTTAATTTCAAATGTTGGAACTGGAATAACATGTTTTCCTTCTGTTACTCTAATTCTTCTTGCTTTTTCCATCTCTTCTTCTGTAGCTACATCATTTATATAAATAGTTTTTTCTGGTTTTGGCAAGCCTAAATTTTCTGCTATTTTTAATATCATTCCATCTGAAGTTCCAAGTATAAGTATAGAATCTGGTTTATATTTTCTTATAGCTTTCCTCATTTCTTGTTTTTCTTTTTCATCTACAAATATAGCTTTTTTTACTGTTTCTATTTTTGTTGGTGCTTTTTTTGCACTATTTCCAGCTATAACATCATTACCTTTAATCAAAAGTCCATCATCTATAATATAACTAATATTATTTTCACTTGCTACCATCTGTGCTCTGTAACTTTTACCTGTACCAGATGGTCCTACAAATGCATATACTTTTATATTATCATTTATATTATTAAATATAATCATATCTTTCCTCTTTTCAAAACTTATTCCAAAATTCCTACTTTATATTCTAATTCTTCCATATATGGAAACATTTCTTTAATTCTTTTAAATGTTATCATACTATGTCTTGGTTGTGGATTTTTTGGATCATCTGTTAATAATTTTTGTGTATAACAATTTTCTGCTGTCCTATATAATAAATATCTATTCCTTACATAAGTAAAATATATCTGGTAACCATCATCTAAATTCTTCTTAAATTGCTCAAAGCCATATTTACCATCCATGCTTTTCCATCCTTCTATATATTATTTAATCATCTCCATAAATTCTTGTTCAGTTATTATTTGTACTCCTAATTCTCTAGCTTTGGTTAATTTGCTTCCTGCATCCTCACCTGCTAATACATAATTAGTTTTTTTAGAAACAGATGTAGATGTTTTTCCACCAAATTTTTCTATTATTTCTGAAGCATCTCCTCTTGAGTAATTTTCTAATGTTCCTGTTAATACAAATGTTTTTCCTTCAAATCTCAAATCGCTATTTTCTTCAGTTTCTATTACACTCATGTTAACGCCTGCTTTTTTTAACCTACTTATTAAATCTTTAGTTTGTTCTTGTCTAAAAAATTTATATATACTCTTAGCTGTAATAGCACCTATATCGTCTTTCATTCTTAATGTTTCAACTGATGCTCTCATTAATTTATCCATAGTTTTATAGTTTTTAGTTAATGATTTAGCAAGCTTTACACCTACATGTCTAATTCCTAATGAATTAATTAATCTGTATAAGTCTCTGTGTTTACTTTCTTCTATTGCATCCATTAAATTTTGAGCAAATTTTTTTCCATTTTTCTTTAAAGATGCAATTTGTTCATAAGTTAAATTATATATGTCTGCTATATTGTTTATATATCCTCTATCTATAAATTCTGAAATTAATGCATCTCCTAATCCTTCTATATCCATAGCGTCTTTAGATGCAAAATGTATAATACTTCTATATAATTTTGCTGGGCATTCTACTCCCATGCAATATAGAACTGCTTCTCCTTCTTCTCTTATTGCTGGTGCACCACATACAGGACAAAATTCTGGCATTGCAAAATCTTTTTCTTCTCCTGTTCTTTTTTTCTTTACAACTTCAACTACTTCTGGTATAACATCTCCAGCTTTTTGTATTACAACAGTATCTCCTATTTTTATATCTCTTTCTCTTATATAATCTTCATTATGTAAGGTTGTTTTTGAAATTTTTGAACCTGCTACAACTACTGGTTCTAGTATTGCCATTGGAGTTATTGCTCCTGTTCTACCAACTTGAAATGTAATATCTTTTAATAATGTTTGCTTTTTTTCTGGTGGATACTTATATGCAACAGCCCATTTTGGTGTCTTATATGTTGTTCCTATTTTTTCTCTTAATGCTAAGTCATTTACTTTTACAACTGCACCATCTATTCCAAAGTTTAGTTTTTCTCTATCATTTCCTATCTTTTTTATAGCTTCTAATACTTCTGTAATATTTTTGCATAAAATTTTTACTGGATTAACATTAAAACCCAATTTCTCCATGTATAATAAACTTTCATAATGAGTTTTAAATGGTATATCTTCAGATTTTTGTACATTAAATATATAAATATCCAATGGTCTTTTTGCTGTAATTTTACTATCTAATTGTCTTAAAGAACCAGCTGCAGCATTTCTAGCATTTGCAAACAATTCCTCTTCTTCCATTAATCTGTTTTCATTTAATTTTTCAAAGTCCTTTTTACTTATAAATACTTCTCCTCTTACAGTTATATTAATATCTTCTTTTAACTGTTTTGGTATAGTTTTAATTGTTGCTAAATTTTTTGTTACATCTTCTCCTACTAATCCATCTCCACGTGTAGCTCCTACAACAAATTTTCCATTTTTATATTCTAAAGCTGCAGATAAGCCATCTATTTTTGTTTCTACAACATAATCTAATTCTGTTCCATTTTCTTCTGCAATCTTTCTCATTCTCTTATCAAAGTCTTCTACTTCTGCAAATGTAAATACATCTTGTAAGCTTTGTAGTGGTACTTCATGGGTAATTTTATTAAATCCTTTTTTTATGCTACTACCCACTTTTTGTGTTGGAGAATCTTTAGTTATTAAATCTGGATATTCGGCTTCTATTTGTTTTAATTCTCTCATTAACATGTCATATTCATAATCACTAACAACTTGTGCATCGTCAAAATATTTTTGTGTATAATATTGCAAAAGTGGTCTTAATTCCTCTGCTCTTTTTTTCGCTTGTGTGTATTCCATAAGTAAAATCTTCCTTTCTAACTCTATGTATAAATTTATTCTTTAAGTAAATCTGTCCCATCTTTTATATATTCCCAACCAGAGAATATAGTCGCTACAACTGAAACACTCATTAAAATTGTAACTAACATATTAATAACAAATTCTGTTCCTTCTAATCTTCCATTAAAAATTTCTCCAAATTTATTAATATCAATAAATGCTAACACAATTGCTATCATTTGTGTTACTGTTTTTAATTTTCCCCAGAAATTTGCTGCAATAACTTTTCCTTTTTTTTCTACTGCAATTAATCTATATCCAGAAACCACAAATTCTCTTGTTACAACTATAATTGGAATCCAAGCTGGTAATTTTCCAAACTCAACTAATAACATCATTGCTGCAAGAACTAGTATTTTATCTGCTATTGGATCCAAAAATTTACCAAATGTAGTAATTTGATTTCTACTTCTTGCAATATATCCGTCCAATTTATCAGTTAATGCTGCTATTATAAATATTGCATCTATTATTAAATATGTAATAGGTATTCCCCATAAATCACCTTCGATATTTAAAAATGGAATTATAACTATTACAGGTACTAATATTATTCTAAATATAGTTAATTTGTTTGCTAAATTCATTCATATCATCCTTTCAAAATCTTCTATATTATTATATATGTTAAAATAAAAAAAATAAATAGAAAATTTAAAATATTTCTATTTATTTTTCTTTTAATTTTAGTTTCTATTCCAGTCTTCTTTATTGATTTGTCTTTCTCTTGCTATAGCTAATGCATAATCTGGTACATCTTCTGTTATTGTTGAACCAGCTGCTATAAATACATTGTTTCCTATTTTTACTGGTGCTACTAAATTTACATTTGAACCCACAAAGGCATTATCTCCTATAATTGTTTTGCTCTTATTTGTTCCATCATAATTACAAGTTATAGTTCCACAACCTATATTACATTTTGTTCCAATTTCACAATCTCCCATATAAGATAAATGTGGTATTTTAGATCCTTCACCTACTATTGTTTTCTTTATTTCTACAAAGCTTCCTACTTTTACATTATCAGCAAGTTTACAGCCTTCTCTTATATATGCATTTGGACCTATTTTACAGTTCTCTCCTATTACAACTCCTGATTTTATTGTAGTATTTGGATAAATTATAGTATCCATTCCAATTTCTACATCATCATATATATAAGTTGTATTTGTATCTTCTATTGTTACACCATTATTCATTAATCTTGTATTAATTTTTATTCTTAATATTCTTGTTAACATTTCTAATTGAACTTTTGTATTTAGGCTTAAAATTTCTGTATTATCTTCTACTAATACACCAGTTGTATTTAAACCTTTTGTATTCATCATTTTAATTACATCTGTAAGATAATATAATCCTATACTACTTTGTTGTAATTTATGAATTATATCCAATAGTTCTTTTATATCAAAGCAATATACACCTGCATTTACTTCTAATACTCTTTTTTCTGCTTCATTTGCTTCTTTATCTTCTATAATTTCATATATTTGATTATCTTTTCTTATAATTCTTCCATAACCTGTTGGATCATTTAATATTCCTGTAAGTATACATGCTGCTTGATTTTCTGTAACAGCTTTTTCTACGACTTTATTTATAGTATTTGCTTCTATTAAAGGAATATTTCCATTTAATATTAGTACTCTTCCCTGTTTATTTTTTAAATATTCACTTGCTTGCATTATCGCATGACCAGTACCTAAGCATTGTTCTTGATATACATATTGTACTTCATCTTTTAAAATCTCTTCTATTTCTTTTCTGTTTTCACCAACAATAACTGCTATATCTTCTATACCTGCTTTTCTAACCGCTTCTACTACTCTTTTTATAACTGCTTTTCCATAAATTTCTTGTGATAATTTAGATTTTTTTGATTTCATTCTATTGTCAACACCTGCTGCCATTATTAATGCTGTAACATTTTCCATTATAATTCACTCCCTATTTTAAATTTTTCATTATATAATTTTATTGCTGTTTCCGGACTATCAACACCCTCTTTGTTTTTTATAGGTGCAAATTCGTCCTCTCTTTTTACTCTAAGTATACTCATATTTTCATATCTTTCAAAGGCATCAAATATAAAAGCTTCAAATTTATATACATTTGGTTCATTTACTTCTATATAATTTCCATTCTCATCTAAGTAATCACTTTTTTTAAATGCAGTATGATATTTTAGTTTTACTTCTGCTAAATCTTTTAACACTTTTATATTATATAAATGACTAAGTATATTTAATTCACCAAATACCAACTCTCCATCTTCTTTAACTTGCTCTGCTAATTCATCTGGCAATTCTGTATACTCTATAACTTTTGGCTTTCCATTTACCTTACAAAATACTCCTGCTTTTTCTTTTGGCTCTCTTTTTACTATAGATTTTGAAGCTATCAAATTGTTTTCTTTTATGATAAGTCCTACAAGCGTAGGATCAACTATATTTAATAAAACATTGTCAATTCCACCTACAAATATCCATTCTATTCCTCTTTTTTCCATATCTTCTAGAATGTGACCTTTTGCCATAGCTTCATAAATTCCGCCATTTCCATCAGCTGCTTCTTTTATTTTTTTATCTTTACCTATAACAAGATTTCCGTTAGTATCAACTAAAGGCAATTCACCTTGTATAAATAACTTTATACTATTTTTATCATATCCAAAATAATTATGTTTTTCTAAAAAATCTACAGTATCTTTATTATTTTCTCTACTTGTCATAATATACCATGGTATATTGCTATTATATTTTTTATTAGCCCTTTGTAATGCTTCAACTATAATCTGGAATAAATATTTTTTTCCTGAATTAACATTTATTTCAAATGTTCCTTTTGGCCCGCTATGACCTAATCTTGTTCCCTGTCCTCCAGCCATAGTAACCACAGCATATTTTCCGTTCTTTATAATTTCTTCACCAATTTTATCTAATTCATTTTTTTCTTCTTTTGTTAATTTAGATTTGTCTGTATATTCTACATGTTCTATATTTTTTTCTTCGAAAGTTACTTGTTTTTTAGTAGCATTATACAATTCCATCATTTGTTCAAAATTAATATTTTTTATTTGCTTTTCTAAGTTTCTTTTTTCTTCTTCATTTAAAATATTAAGAAATTTAATTAACTTCTTTTGATTATATTTTTCTAGTAATTCAGTAATTTCGTCCAATTAAAAAACCCCACTTTCTATTAACAACGGTATTTTATCACAATGTATTCTTTAGTGCAAGTTTATTCCCCCTCTTTTTATTTTGTCATATCCATACCTATCTTTTATTTTGTCTAATACAGCATCTAGTTTTTCTTGTTTCTTTTCTTCTTTGTTATCAAATAGTGACAATTGTAATTCTTCTTTACTAGATAAATTATCTACTCTAACTCCTATTAATCGTATTGAATCATTTTTATACAATTCTTCTAACAGTTTTTTTGCTTCATTAAATATTAATTTTGTACTATTAGTTGGCATATCCATTTTTCTCTGATGAGATCTAACTTTAAAATCACTTGTTTTTAATTGCACATTAACAACACTAGCTAAAAGATTGTGCTTTCTTAATCTATATCCTACTTGTTCACACAATTCTAGCAATACTTCTTCTAATTTTTCTATATTTGATACATTATATGGTAGTGTTACTGAATTTCCAATTCCTTTTGGTCCTTCTTCTTCATAATTAACTGGCGAATTATCTATTCCATTAGCATAATCTCTTATAGTCTTTCCATATTTTCCAAATAGTTTTATTATTCTTTTTTCATCATATTTAGCTAAATCTCCTATTGTTTTTATTCCAAGTCTCTCTAATTTCGGAACACTGTTTTTTCCTACTAAAAAAAGTTCTGATACTGGTAAATTCCACATTTTTTGCTCAATTTCGTTTACAAATAAGGTGTGGATTTTATCAGGTTTTTCAAAATCTGATGCCATTTTAGCTAAAACCTTATTATTTGAAATTCCTATATTCACAGTAAATCCATATATGTTTTTAACTTTATAATTTATTTCCTTTGCTATATCAAAAACTGTTTTACCTTTTGGAATATAACCTGTTAAATCTAAAAAACACTCATCAATAGAAAATCTTTCTATTTTATCTGTGTAATTTAATAATAATCTATATAAAGCATCAGAATATTTTCTATATATTTTAAAATCACTCTTATATATTTGTAGATTAGGGCATTTCTTTTTGGCAAAATAAATAGGATCTGCAGTTTTTATACCTAATTGTTTTGCAATATTACTTTTAGCTAAAACAATTCCTTTTCTTTTAGCCTCATCTCCCCCTATAATAGAAGGTATAGTTCTAATATCTAATTCAGAACCATTTTTTAACATTTCTACTGCTGTCCATGACAAAAAAGCATTATTAACATCAACATGTAAAATAATTCTTTCCATCTTTCTCACTTGCCTTTCTTCTATGTGCTTTATACATATTTTTCTATTTCTATTACTAATTTTCCTTTTCTTGTATTATTTATAATTTCTCCTATTTTAAATCTTCCTTTACCCCTTATAGTCAATAAATCTCCTTGTTTTAATACTTTAGAACTCTTAACTATATTCTCATAATTTACAAAGACTCTCTCATCTTCTATTATTTTATTTGCATTAGTTCTAGAGCACTTTAGAATTTCTGCAACAACACTATCCAGTCTTTCTTGCATAACTACAATTTCAACCTTTTCGGTTTTTATTTCTACATTTTTTAGTTCTTCTACACT
Organism: uncultured Clostridia bacterium; assembly: GCA_944390395.1. GTDB lineage: Bacteria > Bacillota > Clostridia > TANB77 > CAG-508 > CAG-273. The sequence goes on from CALXPY010000022.1 coordinate 19,413, forward strand.
TTTTATTCCTATTTCTGATTTTGCAAATCTAGTTAGAATCTTTATTTCGTTTAATAAAAATTTTTCTATATCTTTATTTATTATAATATCTGCACCATCTTCTGTTACTAATATATCTCCTATTTTTTCTCGCTTAACTCCTAATTTTAAAATTCCTCCTAAATAATCCCTGTGTTTATATTTACCTTTTAGTTCATTTGGCAATTTAATGTTTAACACTGTTACAACTGTGTTAAATACTTTATTTAAATTACTTTTTATATATTCTTCCAGCTTTTGAGGATACAATATTAATATTTTTCTTTCTGCCTCTTCATAACCTCCATAAAATATGTAATTTTTATAATGTAATTTATTTAATATCTCTTCTAAAATTTTTCTTTGGTATCCATCTAAAAAGCTTGTATGCTCTATTATATTCTTTGTATCAACTGATTTTATTTTATCAAATAATTTCGATACTAAAATTTTATCCTCATGTTTTGTGTACTTTTTTAAAATTTCCTCTTTTTCCATAACACAGTCCTTTTCTTAATTATTTTAGTATATTTGATTTATTGCCAAATTTAATATAATTTATAATATTATCAGCATCTAATCCGTATCTTTTTTCTAATTCTTCTACTGATCCATGTTCTATAAATTTATCTGGGTATCCAAATCCTTTAAATTCTATATCTTTTAATCCATTTTTTTGTATAATTTCTATTACGTTACTTGCTAATCCTCCTTTTATAATTCCATCTTCAATTGTTATACATTTTTTAGTTTTTTCTAAAGATGTTTTAACTACATCTTCATCAAAAGGTTTTAAAAATCTAACATTTATAACTTCTGCTTTTATATCTTCTTCTTCCAATTTCTTTGCAACGGTTTGCGCTTTAGCTACCATTTTACCTATTGCTATAATAGTTAAATCATTTCCTTTTTTCAATATTTCTGCTTTTCCCTGTTCTAATTCTTCATATTTGCTAAATTTTTCTGCTGATTCTCCGCCTCTAGGATATCTTATTACAACTGGAGAATCAAGTTTAATTGCATAATCTAACATATTTTCTAATTCTTTAAAATCTTTTGGTGCCATAATAGTTAAGTTGGGAACAATATTAAAAAATGCTAGATCATATATGCCTTGATGGGTTTCTCCATCGTTCCCCACAATTCCAGCTCTATCTACACACATTACAACATGTAAATTTTGCATGCATATATCATGAATTACTTGATCATAACCTCTCTGATAGAAAGATGAATAAATAGGGATAACTGGAATTAAGCCTTGCTTTGCCATTCCAGCAGCCATAGTTAGTGCATGTTGTTCAGCTATTCCAACATCAAAAAATCTATTTGGAAACTTTTCCTTAAATTTTGTAAGTCCTGTTCCATCTTTCATTGCTGCAGTTACAGCAACTATTCTTTCATTTTTATTTGCAAGCTCTACCAATTTATTTCCAAATATTTTAGAATAGTCATCTTGTTTTGCTTTTTTTGGTTTTCCAGTCTTTATATCAAAACTACTTGTAGCATGAAATTTATCGGGATTACTTTCTGCTATTTTATAACCTTTCCCTTTTTTAGTTAATACATGTATTAATATTGGTCCTTGTAAATCTTTAGCTTTATTTATTATTTCTTCTAAATTTTCTATATTATGACCATCTACTGGTCCTAAATATTTAAACCCTAAATCTTCAAATAACATATTAGATATTACTAGTTGTTTTATACTATATTTTATTTTTCTTACTAATCTTATTGTTGGTTTTCCCACAAGTGGTATTTTTCTTATAACCCTTTTTATATACTTATTTGATTTGTTATATAATTTTCGTGTTCTTAATCTAGTTAAAAAAGTAGAAATTCCACCAACATTCTTCGAAATACTCATTTCATTATCATTTAAAATAACTATTAAATTAGTATTACTACATCCTGCATCATTTAATGCTTCTAATGCCATTCCGCCTGTTAAAGCTCCATCTCCTATTACTGCTACAACATTATACTTTTCTTTTAATATATCTCTTGCTCTTGCAAAACCTAAAGCAGCAGAAATAGATGTGCTACTATGGCCTGTTTCAAAAGCATCATATTCAGATTCTGCAGATTTTGGAAAGCCAGAAAGTCCATTCAATTTTCTTAAAGTACTAATTTTATCTTTTCTTCCCGTTAAAATTTTATGAACATAAGTCTGATGACCAACATCCCAAATTATTTTATCCTGTGGTGTATTTAATACACTATGAAGTGCAATTGTAAGTTCAACAATTCCTAAATTTGAAGCTAAATGTCCTCCTGTTTCTGAAACAGTATCAACTAAAAGCTTTCTTATTTCTGATGCTAATTTTGTTTTCTCATCTTTAGTAAGCTTTTTTAGGTCATTAGGATTATTAACCTTATTTAATATCTTATTCATAAATTTCACCTTTTTACTAATAATATATATAATATCATATTTTTTATATAATAACTAGTATCTTTTCTGTTATTTTTCTTTCTATAAATACTAAGTTTATTATTAATTTTCTGATATATTTTAATCTAAAATGGCTTAAAACATTTAACTTCTATTCGTGGATTCTGTGTTTTCATATCTAAACTTTTATGATATTCTATTAGATTCATTATAATATAACATTGTATGACTATCAGGTCCAGTCTTACTTTGCATAAAGTATCGGACGAAAAGAATATATTCCGTACTTATAAGATATATTACCGGCATTTCTTTGGGCCACGTAAGTGAATCCATAGCTAGTACTGTAAACACCTCCTCTATATACATGAGAAAAAGCCGTACCGCTATTCTTGCTCGTAGAGTATTCTGTGCTCCATTCACGACAATTAGATGCCATGTCATTAATATTACATACTTCATCTCCTGTTGTCCCTGTATTTGCTAGTGAACTATTTACACTTGCTTTATTAGCATAATTCCTATTTCCCATAGCTTGTATAAATACAATAGCCGTATCCCATGCATAACTATTTGTTAAATCACTCTCTACTCCTACATTATTATCATTATTATACATATTTCTAGCTATTTTAGCTGCATCTAATTGTGTCGTAGTATTCCACAAACTTCCTACTTTTGAAGTACTAAAATTTTTTGATGTTGAAACCTTAGATAGTGGTTTATAATCTGCTACACTACTCCCACTTCCATAGCTTGCTTCATAACGAGCCATATAGTATCCACTGTTTCTTTTCACACTATCCACAAATGCTCCTAAATTTTTAGCTATCGCATTAAGTCCATCTAATCCATTTGAAGCTATTCCATCTGGGTTTGCTCTTGTCGCATACTCTATACAGTCATAATCTTCTCCTTCTGGTCTTAACTTTATTTCTTGTTTATAATTTTCTGGATTTTCTTCTGTATATGCTGCCTGCTTTAACTTTGGTGTTCCATTACTTTTATTAAACGTATATCTTCCTAATTGTATGTCACTGTAATTTGTTCCTGTATTATCTTTATATACTCTTCCTACTGGTATCCAAACAAATTGATTTCCATCTTTATCTTGTATTACTATTCCTTCCGGTACTGTTGTTCCTTCTTCTTCCACTACTTCAAACCCTTTTGGTATTGTTACTTTATTCCCATATTCATCTTCTACTTGTACTGTTTCTTCTTGTATGTCTGTTACATCTTCTATCCCCGTTGGTAAATCTGGCTCTGGATCTGGTATTTCTATATTACTATTCCAATTTGAATCCATGGTTTCATTTAATTCGTTTAATAACTCATTAAGTTCTGCTTCATCTTCTTTTACTAAGTTATTCATCCTATCTGCTGCCTCTTTCGCTTTATTTATTATTCCATTCTCACTAAATACGGCATCTATTGTAACTCCTGCCAGTATTAAAATAACAATTATCGTCACTGCTAATGCTATTAATGTTATCCCTCTTTTTTCTTTTATATTTCTCATAAATTTTCCTCCTTCACTATTAATTAAAAATTCTCTCCCCACAATATGTGATAATATGTTTTTTCTTGCTTGTCCCTACTTCGTAAGAAAATGTATAAAATTTTGCTTAACCTCGGGTACAAAATTTTAACATTTTCTAACTCGCTGG
>CALXPY010000023.1 GCA_944390395.1 uncultured Clostridia bacterium
AATCATAATAATAGAAAAAAGTATAATAATCAATTACTTAATAGTAATTAGCTATTATACTTTTATAGTACCAAAAAATTATTTGGTCATATCATCCATTTCTTTTGCTTTGTCTTTTTGTTTTTCTGGTGTTAACCATGCAAAGTATGATGATATAAACTCCCCATATTTTGTTGCGTCCTCAATTTCTTCATTTTCAATTTTTTTCTTTTTATCCATAAAAAATGCACCTACCTTTTAATTAATAGTTATGTGCATTTTTTTAATATTTATTCAGTCAAACAATAATGTAAATATTTTATATTTAATTATAATATATATGTTTCAATTGCTTGTGCTACTCCACTTGAATCATTGTCTGTAACTACATAATCGGCTACTTCTTTAATATATGGAGCACTATTTCCCATTGCTATACCAATTCCCGCCTTTTCTATCATTGTTTTATCATTTACATTGTCACCAATTGTAGCTATTTCTGTTCTTTGAATACCTAACTTTTGAGTTAAAAATTCTATAGCATTCCATTTATCTACATCTTTGTTAGTTACTTCTGTATAAAAATATTTCATAAGTAGTTCTTCTGTTCCATTTTTTATTATTTTCCTTGACATATGTGCTACATCTAAAACATCTACATCTTTAATATTTTTTATAACATTTAAAATTCTATCAAAAATAATTTTATTATCGTCACATATAGTTGTTTTTAAATAGTCTTCTTCTTGCCTTTCTTCTATATATTTTAAAATGTCTTTAACTATATTTATATTTGTTTTTTTATCATCTGTTTTTTTACTATTTTCTTGATGATAAAAAAGTACATTGTAATTTAAAGATTTTGTTATAATACTATTTTTTGTGTTTATACTATAATATATACTATTTTCTTCACAAGTTTTTATAATTTGTAAAACTTTATTTTTACTAATAAATTTATTAAATATTATTTCATCTTTTTTATTATCATATATTATAGCTCCATTACCACATATAAGATAATTATCTGCTCCAACTTCTTCTGCTAAATTTTTTACTGATCTCGGACCTCTTCCAGATGTAAGTACTACTTCTACACCATTTTGTACAGCCTTTTTTATTGCTTCCTTATTTTTTTCAGTTACTTGCCCATAAGAGTCAAGTAAAGTTCCATCTAAATCAATTGCTAAAAATTTATACATAAACTCTCCTTTTTAGAACAAAAGCGTTAATAACTTTAATATTTATATTATCTAAAATCCACGTAATTGTTCTTGTGCCAATTTTACTTTAGTAAAATTCGTGTACATTACATTATATCATTATTATATACAGTGTACAAGTATAATTATTCAAAAAATTAAATTTTCAAAAATTTCCAGTTTAAAAATTATTTTATTGCACAATATATATAATGAAAAAGCAAAAAGCTTTTTTAAATAAATTGATTTAGATTCACATTCTAGGAGGTGAAACAAGAAATGGCAAATACAAATAGCTATCAAAAAGTAGTTCCAGAAGCTAAGGAAGCTCTAAATAAATTCAAATATGAAGTAGCTTCAGAAGTTGGTGTTAATTTAAAACAAGGATATAATGGAGATTTATCTTCAAGAGACGCTGGTAGAATCGGTGGACAAATGGTTAGAAAATTAATACAACAAGCTGAAAGCCAAATGAAATAGTTTTGCGTAACTTTTAGCAATAAATAGTAGTATTTTATACTTATAAATATTTGCTATAAATACGTAAAAAAGAAACCTATTTAGATATACATATTTAAATAGGTTTCTTTTTTTAGTCATACCATTCTAATTCCCAATCAACGACTTTTACTGTATCTCCTTCTTTTACACCAGCTTCTTTTAATTTTTCATTAACTCCTAATTCTCTTAAACATTTTTGGAAATAATACATTGACTCATTATCTTCTAAATTAACTTTTCTCATAATCCTTTGAACTGCTGGACCATCTACTATATACATGTCTTTATCTTTAGTAATAGTAAATTCGTCTTCATCTTTTAATGTATAAACTTTTTTGATATCTTCTACATCAACTAAATCTTCTTTTGGTAAAACTTTTAAAACTTCAGTTACTCTTTTTAAAAGTTCTTTTACGCCTTCTCCAGTTGCTCCAGATATTTTAAATATTTCTATATCTTTTTCTTTTGCCATTTTTTCTAAATCATTAAGTAAACTTTCATCTTGCATAATATCAATTTTATTTGCTACAATAATTTGCTTTCTTTTACTTAACTTTTCGCTATATTTTTTTAATTCTTCATTAATTGTTTTAAAATCTTCTACTGGATTTCTACCTTCTATCCCTGAAACATCTATTACATGTAATAATAATCTTGTTCTTTCTATGTGCCTTAAAAATTTAAGACCTAATCCTGTTCCTTCGCTAGCTCCTTCTATAATTCCAGGTATATCTGCAATAACAAAGCTATCCCCATAATCACTTTTTACAACTCCTAAATTTGGTTCTAAAGTAGTAAAATGATAGTCTGCTATTTTTGGTGTTGCATCTGTAACCACAGATAAAAAAGTAGATTTACCTACGTTTGGGAATCCTATTAGTCCTACATCTGCAAGCATTTTTAGTTCTAATATAAGTTCTTTTTCTTCTCCTTTTTCTCCACCTTGTGCAAATCTTGGTGCTTGTCTTGTAGAAGTAGCAAAATGTGAATTACCTTTTCCTCCTCTGCCTCCAGAAAGAATAAGTTGTTTCTGGTTTGGCTCTGATAAATCTGCCATTACTCTTCCTGTTTCAGAATCTTTTACTATAGTTCCTATAGGTACTTTTACGACTAGATCTTCTCCACTTTTTCCATATCTATGTCCGCCTTCTCCATTTTTTCCATTTTCTGCTTTAAATTTCTTTTTGTATCTAAAATCTACTAAAGTATTCATATTTGGACTGACTTCAAAGTAAATATCTCCGCCTTTTCCTCCGTCCCCTCCATCTGGACCTCCGGCGGCAACATATTTTTCTCTTCTGAAAGATATAGCACCATTTCCGCCATCTCCTGCTTTTACTATTATTTTTGCATAATCTATAAACATACTTTATTCAGTGTTAAATACAACACCTTCTCCTTTCTACTTATTCAAAATAATCTAATTTCATTGCTTTTTTCACTTTTTTCATTGTTTCTTTTGCAACTTTTTGAGCATTTTTTGTTCCTTCTAATATTATTTTATCAACCAATTCTGGTCTATCTTCATAATATTTTCTTTTTTCTCTAATCGGCTCTAAGAATTTATTAATATTTTGTACCAATTGTTTCTTACATGCAACACAACCTCTTTTTCCAGCTCTACATTCTTCACATACTGTCTTTACATCATCTTCTGGTGTAAATAAATTATGATAATATGCAACCATACATACATCTGGATTTCCCAAATCATCTTTTCTTATTCTATTAGGATCTGTAACTGCACTCATTACTTTTTTATTTACCTCTTGCTCAGAATCAGATAAATAAATAGCATTTCCTAAAGATTTTCCCATTTTCTCATTTCCATCTAAACCTTTTATTCTTTTCCCACTAGAAAGTACAGCCTCTGGTTCTACCAATGTTTCTCCATATATACTATTAAATTTTCTAACTATTTCTCTACATTGTTCTATTAACGGTAATTGATCTTCACCAACAGGTACTATATTACCTTCAAATGCTGTAATATCAGCTGCTTGACTTACTGGATAACCTAAAAAGCCATAGGTAACACTCTCACCAAAAAGTTCTTTCTTTTGGGCAATTTCTGTTTTTACAGTAGGATTTCTTTGTAGTCTTGAAATAGTTACTAAATTAGAATAAAAAACAGTTAATTCTGCCACTTCTGGTATCATTGATTGTATATATATTGTACTTTTTTCTGGATCAATTCCTACTGATAAATAATCCAAAACAACTTCTCTTACATTATTTCTTACTTTTTCTGGATTATTAAAATTATCTGTTAAAGCTTGAACATCTGCAATTAAAATATATGGATCATATTCGCCACTGTTTTGTAATTCAACTCTTTTCTTTAAAGATCCAAAATAATGCCCTATATGTAATCTACCTGTAGGTCTATCACCTGTTAAAATACGTTTTTTTCTTTCTTCCATTAATCTCATCCTCTAAATAAAATATTTTCACTAATAGATATTATACTCAATATTTACTTAATTTACAACTTATTTGTTCCTACCTAAAACTTTTCCAACATCAATATTATTTCCTCTTAAGAAATCATGTATGTTCATTCTTTTAGAATTTTCAGCTTGTATTTCTAAAACTTCTATTATTCCATCTTTTGCTTTTACAAAAAGTCCATTTTTGTCTCCAGAAAAAAGTACTGTTCCTGGTATTACTTCTTCTATTTTATATGCATATTCTTCTGCTCCTGGAAATAAATCACTTAATTCATTTTGATTTATTTCATTTACTTTCCAGAATTTTAATTTTTTATTTTCTAAAAATGTATATGCTCCCATAATTGGGTTTAAACCTCTGACTAAGTTTTTTATTTCTTTAGCAGTTTTATTATTCCAATCTATTTCTGCCATTTCTTTGTTTAACATTGGAGCTAATGTAAAATCATCTCCTTGTTTTATTCTTGGTGCTGTTCCTTTTTCTATTTGTTCTATTGTTTCTGCAAGTAATTCTCCACCTATTTTACTTAAGCGATTCCATAATTCTCCTGTTGTCTCATTTTCTCCAATTTCAACTTCTTTTTTTAATATCATATCTCCAGTATCCATTCCAATGTCCATATACATTGTTGTTATTCCTGTTTTTTGTTCTCCATTAATAACTGCCCATTGTATTGGTGCTGCTCCTCTATATTTTGGAAGTAATGAGCCATGTACATTTATACATCCCATTTTAGGTATATCCAAAAGTTCTTTTGGCAAAATTTTTCCATAAGCAACTACACAAATAAGGTCTGGATTTAATTTTTTTATTTCATCTATAAATTCTATATTATTTCTTACTTTTTCTGGTTGAAAAATCTTTAAACTTTTTTCTAAAGCATATTCCTTTACAGGTGAATACATCATTTTCATGCCTCTACCCTTAGGTTTATCTATATTTGTAACAACACCTAAGATATTATGTCCCGCTTCATATATACTTTTTAAAGATTCTTTAGCAAAATCTGGTGTTCCCATAAAAACAATATTTAGCACTAAAAATACCCCCTTATTCTTTCTCGTCTTCGTCATCTGGTGTTACATACTCTAATGTTCCAGGTATTATTTTATCTATAAATAATATTCCATCCAAATGGTCTATTTCGTGTGCTAGAACTTGTGCTAATAGACCTTCTCCTTTTATTTTAACCTTTTCTCCATTTTCATTTAATGCTTCTACTATAACATAATTAGGTCTAACTATTTTAGCAAATTGATTAGGAAAACTTAAGCAACCTTCACTTACTTCTTGTTCTCCTTTTTGTTTAACTATTTTAGGATTTACTAGTTTTTTTACTCCTTTATCATCATATAAATCTATTACAATAACCCTTTTTAATATTCCTACTTGTGGAGCAGCTAGTCCTACCCCATTATATTTATGAAGTGTTTCAACCATATCATCTAATAATTCTCTAATTTTATCATCAACTACTTCAACTTCTTTTGATCTTTTTCTTAAAATTTCATCTCCATCTTCTCTTACAATTCTTACAGCCATTTTAGTTGTTCCCTCCTTTTTACAACATATTATTTGGATTTAAGTTAATCACTACTCTAGTATTCTTAAATTCTTTTGTTTTTTCATACATATTTATCACATCATTCATTAGCTCTATTATTTCGTCACTAAACTTACATTTTATAATGATTCTAAATCTATATTTATTTTTTATTCTATCTATTGGAGCTGGTAATCCTTTATATAATATAATTCCAATATTCTCTTTAATTACTCTATTTTTTAAATATTCGTGAATTATATTAGTTACTTTTAGGCCTTCTTTTTCTATTTTAGAACTAACTCCAATTAATATTATATCGCAAAAAGGCGGATATTTCAATTGTTTTCTTATTTCAATATCTGTTTTATAGAATAATTTATAATCTTGTTTCTTTGCACATTCAATACTAAAATTATCTGGATTGTATGTTTGAATTATAACTTTACCTTTTGTTTTTTCTCTACCTGCTCTTCCTGCTACCTGAGTTAAAATTTGAAAAGTTTTTTCATTTGCTCTAAAATCGTCCATGTTCAAGCTACTATCTGCTGCAATAACTCCGCACTAATGTAACATTTGGAAAATGATGTCCTTTTACAACCATCTGAGTTCCAATTAAAATATCTATATTATCATTTCTAAATTTATTTAAAATATCTTCATGTGAATTTTTTTTAGTTACAGTATCTACGTCCATTCGTATTGTTTGTACTCCTGGAAACATTAATTTTACTTGTTCTTCTAATTTTTGAGTTCCTGCTCCAAAATATCTAATATTCTTGCTCTTGCATTCTGGACATTCTGTAATTACTTGTGTTTCATATCCACAATAATGACATTTTAACTTTTTAGTATTTGAATGATAAGTTAGTGATATATTACAATTTTTACACTTTGCTGTATATCCACAATCTCTGCACATTATAAAAGTGGAAAAACCTCTTCTATTTAAAAATAGTATTGTCTGTTTTTTATTGTTCAAATTTTCCTGCATTAATTTTCTTAACCTGTCACTTATCATACTTTTGTTTCCATTGATAAGTTCTTGCTTTAAATCTACAATTTCCACTTCCGGTAATTCCGATTCATTCGCCCTCTTAGTTAATTCTAATAAAGTTATTTCTCCTCGTGTAGCTTTATAATATAAATTAATACTAGGTGTTGCACTTCCATAAATTAATGGAATATTATTCTCTTTTGCTAAATATTGTGCAACTTCTTCTGCACTATATCTTGGTGACATTTCTGACTTATATGAATCATCATGTTCTTCGTCAATTATAATTAGTCCTAATTCTTGTACAGGTGCAAATATTGCAGAACGTGCACCTATTATTATTTTTGCATCTCCGTTTTTTATTTTATTCCACTGATCATATCTTTCCCCAATTGACAATTTACTATGTAATACAGCTATCTTATCTTCTCCAAATCTTGATATAAATCTATCAACAGTTTGTGGTGTAAGAGAAATTTCTGGAACTAGCATTATACTACTTTGTCCATTATTTAGTACTTTCTCTATTAATTGTAAGTACACTTCCGTTTTTCCGTGATCCTGTTACTCCAAATAGCAAAAATTCTTCATACATTTTCTCATCTATTGATTCAGATACTAAATCAAAAGCTTTTTGCTGTTCCCTTGTTAATTTTAGTTTTTCTGTTCTTTTTATATTTTTATTTACAAATGGATTTCTTTCTACTTGTTTTTCTACTATTTCAATATACCCTTTTTTTAATATTCCATCTACCACAGCTCTTGTTACATCCGCAAACATTTCTAAGTCACTAATTATAGCTCCATCATTTTCCATTAAGAATCTTAAGGCTCTTATTTGTTTTTCTGATTTTACTTTTCTTTCTTGTATATCATTTTCAATTTCTTCAATATCCTTTTTTAAGTATATAAAATTTATATTCTTCTCTTTTACTCTATTTTCCACGGCTTTACTTTTTGTACCTGGTGGTAACATTAATTTTAAGCAATCTGACAAATTACAAAAATACCTTTTTGACATCCATTTTGCAAATTGTATCTTATTTTCATCTAATAATTCCTCATTATCAATTGCAGAAATTTCTTTCACTGTAAATTCTGATACTTCTTTTAAATTAACAACAAAACCATCTTCTAATTTTTTCATATTAGCAAAAGGTACCATTACTCTACTACCTATTTTAATCTTATCTTCCATATTTTCTGGTACCTTATAATCAAAAGTTCTATTTAATTGCTTTACATTACTATTTAATATAATTTCTGCTATCACTTGCAATTCTCCCTCACATACTATTTAAATATAATATCAAATTCAAAAGAAAAAAACAAGGTATAAAATTCCTTGTCTTTTATTAATATTTTAAAATTCTGCTTCTTTTAAATTATATTCATTTTTTATAATTTCCATTATTATGTTCACTGTTTTTTCTAAGTTGTTATTTTTTATAACATAGTCATACATTCCTATTTTTGATTCTTCGTAATCAAATCTATTTAAACGTAATTGTATTTCTTTAATACTTGGTTTGTCTATTCTAGCTTCTAAACGTTTTTGTAATTGCTCTTTTGGAACTCTTAAAAAGATGGTAACTATTTTTACTTCATCTTTTAAGATTTTTAATAAATTCTCTACACCATTTACTTCTATATCTTTTACTATTATTTTTCCACTATTTACTTTTTCATTTAATAATTTTTTTGATGTACCATAATAATGTTCATGATGTACAGAGTATTCATATAATTCTCCATTTTTTATTGCTTGCTCAAATTCTTCTGTAGTTACAAAATTATATGTAACCCCTGGTATATCATTATTTCGTGGTGCTCTATCAGTATATGATGGAAGTGATACAACATTATCCATTCTTTCTATAAGCTCTTTTTTTATTGTATCTTTCCCCGCTCCTGAAACACCTGACAATAGTACTAGCATACAGTCACCTTTCCTTCTGCTATTTCATCTGCTGCTAAAGATACAGGAGAAGGTTCTGTCTTTTTAGTTAAAGGTTTACTTCCTTCTGCTAATTGTCTTGCTCTTTTTGATGTTACAACAACTAATCTAAATCTATTATCTACATGTTCTAATAATTCTGGTACTGTTGGTTTTACTATCATTTTTTAATCCTCCCTTTTATTTTTATTCTTCTTCCTCAGAAATACTTTCAATATCTTTTCCTAATCTACTTGCTACTGTTTCTGGTTGTACTGCTGACAAAACAATATGACCTGAATCCATAATAATTACTGCTCTAGTACGTCTTCCACAAGTAGCATCTACTGCCATATTATCATCTTTTGATTCTTGTACAATTCTTTTTATTGGAGCAGATTCTGGGCTAACAATTGCTATTATTCTATTCGCTGAAATTATATTTCCAAATCCTATATTAATAAGTTGCATAAGATCCTCCTTTACTCAATATTCTGAATTTGCTCTCGTATATCTTCTAATTCAGTTTTTATTTCTATAACTAAATTTGTTATCTCTAGTTTATTAGATTTTGACCCTATTGTATTAGTTTCCCTATTCATCTCTTGAATTAAAAAATCTATTTTCTTACCTACTGGTTCATCTTTAGTTAATAAATCATTAAATTGAAATATATGACTTTTTAGTCTTGTTATTTCTTCTTCTATTGAGTATCTATCTGAATAAATTACTACTTCTTGTGCCAATCTAGCTTCATCTACTATATCTGTACTAAGTATCTCTTTTATTCTCTCTTTTAATTTTACTACATATTCTTCAACAAGTAAAGTAGAATATTGCTTAATTTTATCAACAAATTCTTCTATTTTTTTTATTCTAGTTTCTAAATCAATTTTTATTTTAGCTCCTTCTTGTTTCCTCATCTCTAAAAAATTGGTTAATGCATTCTCTAAACATTCTGATAATTCATTCCATATAATCTGTGAATTTTCTTCCTCTGCACTTACATTTAAAACATCTGGTAATCTTGAAATATCTGTAACTTTTATTTCTTTTTCTATATTAGTTTCTTCTGCTAATTCTCTTAATTGATTAATATACAATTCTGCTAATCTTTTATTTAAAACTACCTTTTTGCCTTCTATTCCATAATTAGTATAACTAACAAATACATCAATCTTTCCTCTTGATACTTTACTTAAAATAGTTTTTCTAATTTTTTCTTCTAAATATGAAATATTCCTTGGAAGTTTAATAGTTATATCACTATACTTATGATTTACTGACTTTATTTCTATTATGTATTCTCTTTCTTCTTTTTCTAATTTTGCTCTACCATATCCAGTCATACTATTCATTTAACTTTCATTCCTCTCCTGATTTTGCATTATTTGTTTTTTATAATTTTATTCATACTATCTATACTATAATTTTTCTTTGTTTTACAGTAAAGTACAATTGCTTTTCCAACATAATATATTGCAAAAACAAATGAAACTGCAGAAGTTATATATATATATTTAGCTGGATACATTATGGTTATATACATTAAAGCTACTGTTACAAGCGATAAGACTAACATTTCTATTCCAGTAATACAGTATTTTCCACTATCTTTTTTGTAAGCTATTTCAAAGAAAATAATTGCTAATGCTAAAATAGTTAAACTAAATACTTTAAAATCTGTAATTAATACAGGAATTTCTATATTTATAAATCCTAAAATCAAGAATATAAAGTATACCATTATAACAATTATAGTGCATAAATTTTGGAAAACTATAGAGTTTAATTTATACTGTTCTTCCTTTGGTAGTTTTTTATTATTTTTTAGTTCTTTTTCTACTTCCTCTTGTATTTCAAGTTTTTCTGCCTTTTTTATTTTATTGTTTTTTTCCTCTTGTTTTTCTTTAACTTGTATTTTGTTTTTTGAGTTTGTTTCTTGCTTAGAGTTCTTATTTTGCTCTTTTGGTTCTTTTTTCTCCTTTTGATTAGCTACTTTATTTACATCCTTTGATTTTTTTTCTTTCTTTTTATTTTCTTCCATTCCTTTACACCTCATCTTAATTTTACATTTCTAATTCATACACAATATTACTAATCATAGCAATTGGGGCTGTCTCCGTTCTTAAAATTCTCTTACCTAAAGTTACTATTTTAGCACCAGCATTTTGTAACTTATTTACTTCTTCTATATCTATTCCGCCCTCTGGCCCAATAACAATTCCTATCTTTAGATTTTCTTTATTTGTTAATTTTTTTAGTTCTGTTTTTAATGTATTACTTTCTTCTCCTTCGAATGCTACAATAAGTATATCATAATTATTTATACTACTACAAATATCACTTATACTTTTTACTTCTTCTACTTTTGGAATTATATCTCTTCCACTTTGTTTTGCAGCAGACTCTGCAATTTTATTCCATCTTTCTATTTTTTTATTTGCTGTTTTATCATCTAATTTAACAATACATCTTTTCATATTTACTGGAATAAAATTATATGCACCCAATTCAGTAGACTTTTGTATTATATATTCCATTTTATCTGCCTTAGGTAAACCCTGAAATACACTTATTTTAACATTACATTCCGCTAAAGTATCACTAGAAGCTATAATATCACATATTATAGCTTCTCCATCAACCTTTTCAATTTTTGCCACATAATTTTTTCCAGTGTCTATATTGCTTATATTAATTTCATCATTTTGTTTTAATCTTAGTACATTTTGTATATGATTTATATCATTCCCTACTATTTTTATTTTGTTATTTAATATTTGATTACTATTTACAAAAAATTTTGGCATAAATATTTACCTCTTTATTTTAACAATAGTATTATACCATTTAAAAATTTTTTTGTAAAGTGGATTAAAAATTGGACGTTTTTCTTCTCTACCGTCCAATTTTCTACTTTTATTATTTAGCATAATATATATCACAAGCATTCATTCTTTGTGTATATTCCATATTAAGGTGTAATTCATTATAGATAGTTTGTTTTAATTCTTCTTGATTTATATCTTCATTGCAAATAACTACAAGTCCATTTTTTAAATCTTTATTTTCAAATATCTCATCTATTTTTTCTTCACTAAAATCATTTGCATTTAATATGTAAGATTCATCTACTAATGTAAATAAATATATGTCATCTAAAAATCTATTGTTTTGTGTATTAAATACATATAGGATTGGTGCATCTAATTTTTCTATTCTTTCTGCTATTCCATTATGTTGGCTATAAGTAAATTCTAATTTATTTTTAGTTAAAGCTGGTGTACAAATTATTACTGCAAAGCAAATAGATATTATAATCATTACAGTTTTGTTGTTTAATACTTTTTGTAATAAAAGTTTTGAATAATATACTGTACATATTATTATTAATGGGCAAATTGGCAATACATATCTTAATTCTTTATATGGTGTTAATATTGCTATAAGTACAAAATACAGTAATGTTCCTACTAATATATAATTTACTATACTTGCTTTTTGTTTTTCCTCATTATTCTTTTTCTTCATTATCTTGCATACAATAAATATTCCTAAAATTACTATTAAATATAATGGAAGAATATAATTAAATATGTTTTTATTAACTATATACAAGTAAATTCCAATAGATTTTATAATTTCTAATGCAGTAGTTCCACTTGCTGATCCTGCTCCTCTATACCCAAAGAATATGTGAGATATTGAATATGGAAATATTAATAAATAAATTACTGCTGATATTGCTGCCATTATAGTGTATCTAATTATAAATTTATAGTTCTTCTCTCTAATTGATTTATATAATAAGCATAAATATACACCTACAACATATATAAAGAAATAATAATGTGTTAATCCACCTAATATTAAGACTAAACCTGTTAAAATCATATCTTTAATATTAAGCTCTTTTTTCTCATATACTCTTAAAGTCATATATGTAAATAGTAACATATTAAGAGTAGAAAGCGCATACATTCTTATGTATATTGCGTTTTCAAGCGTTGAAAAAGAAAATGCATTTATTGCAGTTACTATTAATGCCCATACATTTGATTTAAATATTTTATTACATATTATATACATTAATATACTTGAAATAGCTAATATTATAATATTTAAACCAATTCCTGTCCATTTTGAAAATGAGTCTATTGTAAACAATGATGATATTCTAAGCAACAGATAATATAGTGGTGGATGCACATCGTTTTTTTGATTTTCGTATACAGCTCCCCAATCAGACATTTCATCGCTATTTAGTGCAAAATAATCTATATAATATTCTTTATTATGCCACTTATTCAAAAAATCTTCATTATCAGTAATATTCAACTTATCATAATTCATTAAACCATAAGAATATGCCTCGTCCATGTGGTAGTACTCTTTTTTAGTTCCTACATAGACATTAACTAATACTTGTAAAATTATTAAAACTACTAATAATATTGTATAAATCTTTTTACTCTTCATATTTTACCCCCATATTTATTTGATATAAATATAGTGCATATATATTTTTTTGTCAAGGAATTTTTAATTCCTTGTGCATGACTTTAGGATTTATACATTCTCATAATGGGACCATAAAGATACAATCTTTACAACTTTATCCGCTTCATTTACTTGATATATTATTCTATGCTGTATATTTATCCTTCTTGAATATAAGTCTTTTAAATCTCCTACAAGTTTTTCATAAGGAGGTGGATTTTGATATGGATTTTCCTTAATTATTTCAATTAATCTTTTAGCTTTAACATCTAATTTATTTTCTTTTAATTTTGTTATTTCTTTTATTGCTTTTTTATGAAATTTTACAATATACAAGCCCTACCACTTAACCTCACTTTCGTCTACATATTTATCTTCACTATCTTTGGTTCTACTTATAATTTCATCTTTTAAGTTTGGTATAGAAGTAATATATAATGTCTCCATTATACTATTGTAATCTTCTTCTGATATCACAACTGCATTCCCATCTTTTGTAGTTATATTTATTGGTTCATTAAATTTAATAGTTTGTTCTAATAATTTATATATATCTTTTCTAAAATTAGTTATATTGGTATTAGTCATTTTTAGTCCCTCCTCCATAACTTATTATAGCATACGTTTATACGTACGTCAATGAGTTTTCTCACTTTTTTTCTTTATATAAACAACAATTAATATAATTATTATTGCTATAACTACTAATGCAATTATCCATAAATAATTATTTTTTTGATTTTGTTCTTGATCTTGTTCAATATTTTCTTGTATGTTTTGTTCTGGTTGTTTTTCCATGTTTTCTATTATGTTTTCTGCTTGTTCTTGACTTTCTTCTTGTTCTTTTTCTGCTTGTTGTTCTTCTTCCTTAGTTCTCCTGTATACATTTACTACGTAGTTTTTACTTGTTATTCCATTTACGGCTGTTACTTTTATTTTTATAGTATTGTTTCCATATTCTAATTTTTCTCCCCCTACTATTTCTACTTTTGCTCTTTCATCTTCTGCTATCGCTAAAATATTTAACTTTTCCATTGTGTCTTCCACTTCTGAGTTATATTTAGTAATATTATTATCAAATTCTGGAGATAATGTTCCACCTTCTATTGCCAAATTTTCTAAATTAGCATTTGCATCTTCTATATCATCTGTTTTAGTAACATTTATTGTATATTCTGATTTATTCTTTTTATTTTCTGATAATACTTCTATTTTTATCTTGTTTAATCCATTTTTTAGATTTGTATTACCTGTTATATTTACTGTTGCGTTAGGATTTTCAGGTAATGCGGTAACTTCTAAATTTGAAATACTTTCATCTGCTATAAAATAATATTCTTTAATATTTTTATCAAAATCTGGTGATATACCAACTTCATTTAATCTTAAAACATCTAAGTTTGAATTATTGGGATCAGTGTTATTACTTGCATTTTCTTCTTGTTTAACCTCTTTTGTTTTTTCACCTATAAATATATGTGAATTTTCAAAACTTATATCCACACTTTCCCCTTTTGAATTGTAGAATTCTCCACCTATTCCTAATACAACTTCTCCTTCTTCTTTAGCTTTAAACGTAAAATTTGCTATTTCTCCATTTTCTATTGGTGTGTTTCCACCGTTTTGATCATACCAAGTATATACAATTCTATTATCTATAATGTTTGAATTGTCTGGTCCAGATACAAATTCTATTTTTGTTTTATCAAAATAAATCCATGCTGTTAGTGCAGATATTGAAGCATCTGAAATTTCTAAGCTTATTTTAAATTCTTCGCCCTTTTTTATTTGATTTTTTTCAGTTTTTATTTCCATTCTCCCTTGTGCTCTTGAAATACAAGGAAGAATGAAAAACATACTAAAAATCAATATTAAAATTATACTAACTTTTCGCCTATAAATATATATCACCTTCTCATCCTAATATTGCTTTATAATTTGTAGTTCTAAAATATGCCTTTGTATTAATAAAGAGTCTACAGATGATGGATTTTTGCCATTTTTATTTATATTGCCTGCCTTTAAAAATACTCCACTAAATTTTTCTATTTCTAAAATATGTCTTTGTAAAACCAATAAATCTATACTATTAATTTTTCCATCTCCATTTACATCTCCATATAATACTACATTATATTCCATAATTTCTTTTGTATTATCAAACAATTTTATTTTACTTCCTGTTCCAACTAATTCATTATCTTTTAGTTCATCTCCTTTAGCATTATATATTTTTAGTGTAAATATTGTTTTTATACTATCTTTAAGATCTTTTACAGTATTCTTTTTATAATCTAATCCCCAAATTTCATTACCACTTACTTGTAAATTATTAGTAAATGACAATTCATCTTCTGTTATTTTCTTAATTACTGTTACTGGTAATTCTATTTGTTTATTTTGGTCTAAAGTCGTTATTCTTATCTTTGCAATTCCTTCTTGTAATGCTGATATATTTCCATCATTATCAATAGATGCTATATTTGAATTTAAAGATTCATACTTCACTGCTTTGTTGCTAGCATCTTCTGGGAATATTATTGGGGTAATTTTATATTTATCACCAATCTGTAAAATTAATTCTTTTTTATCTAACTCAATTCCAGTTACTGGACTATATACTTTTATTTTTACACTGTTTGAAACACTGTTTTCTGCTGATTTAACCGTTATTGTTGCTTCTCCTGATCCTACACCTAAAATATTTCCGTTTTGATCAACTGTTGCTACTTTAGAATTATTTGTACTATATACAACTTTATTGTTTTTTGCTTCTTCTGGTAAAATTTCTATATTTAATTTTATTCTTTCCCCTTTATTTATTTCATTTTTACTAATAGATATATTAATTTTTGATATTTGTGTTTGCGGTAATTCTTTAACATAATTTTGAAATACATATCCAACTATTCCATTGTCTAATTTTACTTTGTCCCAAAGTTCTCCTTTTTGTTTTCCTTTTGCTATTCTTGTCATTACTTCATTTGGAGAAACACTTGTTATTACATCATAATTTGTACTAGGACCTGTCCTTAAATTTAATGTACCAGAACTTATATTAGCATATACTTTTGTGTTGTCTGTTGTAAAATCAGATGTATTTATATTAGGATTATTGGCTGGATATTCTGGCATATTATTATATATTGGTATTACAAAAGATAAAGAATTATCTCCCAATCCACTATTTACATATCCATTATATATTAAGCTTGACTCACTATATGGAGCTAAAACATTGGTCATATATTGGTGCCAAAATAATTCTCCACCTTCATTATCATATACGTGAAATTTTTGTAGATATATTGTATTTTGACCCAAATTTATATAACTTGAGCCTATAAATATTCCTCCTCCTGTTATTGCTCTTTCTTTAGTATTCCATGGTATTAAATATTTATTTTTTGTTGTTTGGCTTGCTCCTTTACCATCTTTTGCATATTGCAAACCATTTTTTATAGCTCCCATTGGTTCAGATGAACTTGTAGCTCCAATGTTATAAAAATTATACAATCCTTCAAAACCAGAAACAGTTCCACTAATAGAAGAATGAGATAAAAAAGGCCCTACTTCTTGTTTTATTCTTGATGCTAAATGATAAACACTAACTTTTGAAGTTTGTCCTGCAGTTAATATTAGATCAGAATATTTTTTATCCATTGTTACAGTACTTCCAGAAGATGTTTTGTATTCTACTATCTTATTATAAAATTCTGTTCCATATAATATTTTTTCTATACCTGTTTTGTTATTAGTTTTAGAATCAAATGATAGCTCTTCAAACTGGAATACCCTTCTAGGATTCAAAAAATTTCTTGGGTCCATAGCAAATTCTACTGCTTGCCTCGAAGCATCTACCCATCCTGCATCAACTTCCACATTATATTGCCCTTCTTTAGTATTCTTCCAACTATCTGAATAAGATTTTGGAACTAAATTTTTTCCAAAAATATTTTCTTTATCTATAACATATTTCCAATCTAAATTAGTATATAATGCTTTAAATTCCCAATTTGGATATTTTTCTTTTAATTCTTCTATATATGGTTTTATATTTTCTGGGAATGTATTTGATATTCTCATTCCTTCCCTTGACTTTACATTTATGGTCATAATAAGCAAAATTAAAAGGGCTATAAAAATTATTATAGAAAATAATATTTTTAGTTTGCTTTTCATAATACTTTAAATCCTTTCAATTAAATTATTTCTCTTGCTTTTACTATTACTCTTTGTTTAGAATAATTTGTACATGTAATCAACGTTATTTCTCTACTGCTATTTGTCTCTTGATTTAAAACCTCTGTATCAGATGGCACAACCTTAAATACATCATAAACACTATACTTTACTTCTCCATTTCTGTTATCTGTTAATGTTATTTCGTCACCTTCTTCCAAAGTATACAATTTACTAAACATGTTTTTTGTTATATAGTTATGACCTGCAATACAAAAGTTACCACTCTCATTTGGATTTGGTCCCCAAAATTTTGTAACACACACTTCTAAAGCATCCTTAGAAAAGTTAGAAAGCACATAAGTATCTATATCCAATTTTGGAATCTTTAATTTTGCCGTAACATCATATCCTTTATATTCTTCTTCTATTAGATGTAAATTTACATTTTCCTTAATACTGTTATTTTCTTTAATACTTATTTCTTTTACAACTTTTTCTTCACTATATTTTTTTGTTCTTATACTTTGTTCTTCATATATTTCTTTAATAGTATTAAGTATTAGAAAAATTAAAAGAATTATAATTATAATTTTTAAAATCTTTTTTATCATTAAATTACTTACCTTTCCTTTCACAAAGTATAAACACTATTATCTGCTCAATTTATGTAAAAGGAATTCCTTTTAAAGAATTCCCTTTTAATCTAACAAAGCTTGCTATTGTTTAATAATTATTTTTTTCTTAAATACATATAAGCACCAATCAATATTAAAGTTAAAGGTACTACCACAGCATATTTTGTTGTTCCTGTTTTTGGTAAAGTTTCTGGAACTTCTTCATTTTTATCATTTACATTTTGATTATTATTAGTTTGGTTATTGTTACTTTGGGTATTATCTGTATTACCTACATTGTTCGTATTATTAGAAGAAGCTTTTTCTTTTACATCCACATTAAAACTTGAAGTTGTAATTACATTATCTGAATCTGATCTATCTATTAGTTTTAATGTTATTGTATATTTTCCAGCTTTATCAAATAATCCTCTAACTTTTAAGTTTTGACTTACTAATCCTCCTATTTTATATCCTTCTGCTTCGCCCCATCCACTTTGAACTATATCATGTTCTAAACTTTGACTATCTATTGCTAATAATTTTGCTGTAGAACCTTCTGGTCCAGCAACAGTAGCTAAAATTCTTACTTTATCATAATATTTTCCCATTGCTGATGATAATATTAAATTCATTTCTTTTTCTTGATTAATTATTACTTCTCCAGAATATTTTAGTTCAAATTTGTAATTTTCATATTTAGGTTCTACTAATACGCTTTTATCTATAGGTGTAGTTATATCATCATATTGTTCACTTGCATCAGCATTTGCTAAACCTTCTGCTGTTATAGAAAAGTCTGTAGGATTAGATGTTGTTATATCACTCTTTGCTTTAAATGTAATACTTGTACTTGTTCTTGGGTTAGTTCCTCCA
This sequence comes from uncultured Clostridia bacterium, assembly GCA_944390395.1. GTDB lineage: Bacteria > Bacillota > Clostridia > TANB77 > CAG-508 > CAG-273. The sequence continues at coordinate 18,788 of CALXPY010000023.1, forward strand.
GCAGAGTCAAAATAATATATTCTTACTCTGCTTCCATTATCATTAGCTGTTCCGCCTTCAGAACTTACATATTCAAATATATTATTATCATAAGCAACATCAAATGTATAAGATCCTAATTCCTTTCCAAATGTTATATTTACTGTTACTGTTTTTCCTGGCTCAACCTTTGCACTACTTACATCTACTTTTATTGTATCCAAAGATGCAGCGTTTATATAATATGGAAATGTAAATGCTATAAATAATGTAAATAATATTATAATAGAAAATACTTTTTTCATAAAAACTCCTTTCCAGCAATTTTATGCCGTTATTAGATTAAGGATAAGTATATTTTTTATACTCATTCAACCCTTAATTAATTAAATTTCTGTTAAATTTATTTGTTCTATAAAATATTATGTCTTTTTTTGATAAATTTATTTAATGTTTTTTTATATATTTATTTCTATTTTTTACATTTTTTTCTATTTAAAAATTTATGTAACATTTTGTCGAATTTTCTCATAGTATATATTAAACTATTTAAAGAAAGGAAGTTTAAAATTATGGATTATGAAAAATGTGTATGCCCAGTACTAAATGTAGATGGGAAAATAGCTTGTGGAAAGCAATACGACTTAGATATTACTCTACCAGAAGATAACAGAACAGTTGTATACGGTATTGTTAAAAATTGTTATCAAGAACCAGTATGTGACGCTGTTGTAAAATTAGTTGAGGTTGTATGTGAATGTGGAAAAGAGGAAAGAAGACCTGTTTCTCACACATTTACAGACAAAAACGGAGAATTCGTTTTTGGTCCTTTATGTGCTAACAGATTATATGAAGTAGAAATTTGGGTAGATAATGTAAAACATTGTAAAGTATGTGCTTCATGTAAACATGATGGTGACTGTTTAAAAGGTGTAAAATTAGATTGCGATAAACAATGTGAAAAGCCATGCGATAAACAATGTGACAAAGACTAAAATTCTTTTATAAAATTTTTAGACAATAGCGGGGTTATTTTTAATTTTCTCTACTATAATATTTTCTAGCCCGTGTATTAGAAAAAAAGTGTAAATTGTTTAAAGCCTATTTGCTTTTCAATTTACACTTTCTTATTGTATAGGAAAAATCGAAGATTTTGACTATACAACAAGGTTAAGTTACCTTGAGCTGTGCATATTCGCGAAGCGAAATGCACATGTGTGCGTCGAAAGCTTTGCTTTCGCTAACGCACACTTTTCTTATTATTACATCATGCCCATTTTTCTTGCCAATTGTCTGCCTTTTTTTATCATCTTCTTTTTACCTTGTCCCATTGTATCAGCATACATCATGGCTAATCCTGCTGTAACCATTCCGCCAACTAACATTCCTTTTATAAATCTCATATTCATAGTATCCTCCTTATTATGTTTTTATATTCTTATTATTCCTATTTTTGTTTTTTATATACCTTATATACCATAAATATAATTGAATTAATGCAATTACTATAATAAAGGCCCCAAATATTTTCTTTAATAAATATACATCTAGTTTAGTTGATACTATTGCTCCTATTATTGAGCCTATAACTCCAAAGATAATAATTACTATTGATACTTTAAAATTTACATTTTTATTTTTTATATTTATTATACTTGACGCAATAGCAGTTGGTATAAAAAATACCAGATTTGTTGCTTGTGCTACATGTTGATCCATTCCTAAAAAAATGGAAAGGAACAATATTAACACTGTTCCTCCTCCCATTCCTAATCCACTAATTACACCTGAAATTATACTTAATACAATCTCTATCATTCTCAACCCTCTATTACTTTATAATTAAATTAACACCTGCATATAATAAAAATATTATAAATGTAATTTTTAAATATTTATCTGGAATTTTTTTTAATAATTTTGTTCCCAAAATTGCACCTATAACTCCACCTAATGCACATTTTAAAGCTATATCCCAATTTATAAAATGACTATTATTGTAAAAAATAGCTGTTACAATTACCATTGGTAATATGCATAGTATCGAAGTAGCTCTTGAAGTTTTTTCATCCATTTTTAATATATATACAAAAGCAGGTACTAATATTAATCCTCCTCCAGCAGTAAAAAATCCGCTAATTAAACCTGCTAAGAAACCTACCAATATTTTCTTTAACATAACAGTACACCTTTAATATAAGTATGTACTTTTTAAACAATAATTATACTAAATAAGCTTCTTTTTGTCCTTTTTTATATTGCTTTATAAATTCTTCTTCTGCTAATTTAGTTAAAATAGAGTCACATTTTAGCATTTGTGTTATTATATCTCTTTTTAATCCTTCGTTTTCTATATTATCTACTTTGTCTAAAAAACTTTGTACATGCATAAGATATTCTTTGTTCTTTTCTTTCCATTCTCTATTATTGCTTAAATAAATAGTTTTATTTTTCTTTGAAAACATTGATTCCTTTACTTCCTCCTTTACTTTTACATAAGTTTTTATTACTCTTGTAGTTATGTTTATCTTGTCAATATGTTATTTTAATACATATAATGGTAAAATACAAGAGTAAATCGAAAAGCGACAAATTTCGATAAAATTTTTATAGAAAGGTGAATATTATGATTAGGATTAAACTATCTAACTTACTGGGCAAACATAAAATGACTCAAAAGGCTTTATCTAATCTTACTCATATACGTCCCGCAACAATCTCTAAGATGTATTATGAAGAAACTAAAAGATTAGACATAAAACAGCTAAATAGTATATGCTCTGCTTTTGATTGCGAAATTTCCGATTTACTCGAGTATGTACCAGATAAGAAACAATAAAATTATATTGTTTAACTTATACGTATATTTATATTATACAAAAATACTAGCGTATATGCTAGTATTTTTATTCATATTTTTCATTTTTTTGTAATTTTTTTACTATATTGTCTAAATTTTGTACTAGATAGTCTATATCTTCCATATTATTATCTCTTCCAAATGTAGTCCTTAACGCTCCTCCTGCCTCACTTTCCTTCAATCCTATTGCCATTAAAACATGTGATGGAGACATACTACCTGTTGTACACGCTGAACCAGCAGAAGCACAAATACCTTTAGAATCTAATTCTAATAATAATTCTTCTCCATTTATACCATCAAAAGAAACATTTGCATTACCTGCCAATCTATTTTGTCTATCTCCATTAAGTTTAACCTCTGGAATTATTTTTTTTAATTCATTTAAATAATATTCTCTTAAATCTAATATTTTTTTATTATATTCATCAAATTCAGAATATATTAATTCAATTGCTTTTCCCAAGGCTACTATTTCTGCAACATTTTCTGTTCCTGCTCTTTTATTATTTTCCTGATGTCCGTCCATCTTGAATTCTGTTAAAATTTACATTTTCTCTTACATACAGCGCTCCTACTCCTTTTGGCGCATATAGTTTATGACCTGATAATGAAAGTAAATCAATATTCATTTTGTTTACATCAATTCTAATATTTCCAACTGCTTGGACTGCATCAGTATGAAATATTATATTTTTTTCTCTAGCAATTTTTCCTATCTGCTCTATAGGTTCTATTGTTCCAATTTCATTATTTGCAAACATAATTGATATTAATATTGTATCCTGTCTTATTGCATTTATTAGTTCTCCAATATTTATAAACCCGATTACTATCTACATTTAAATATGTTACTTCAAATCCACTTTCTTCTAATGTTTTACAACTGTTTAAAACAGCATGATGCTCTATTTTAGTGGTTATTATATGTTTCCCTTTGTTTTTATTTGCCTCTGCTATTCCTTTAATCGCAAGGTTATCGCTTTCACTACCACAAGAAGTAAAATATATCTCATTAGGTTTTGCATTTAACGCATAGGCAACCCTTCTTCTTGCTTTTTCCATTGCCCTCTTTGCGCTTCTTCCAATACTGTACATTGAGGATGGATTTCCATATTCAATACCTAAATATGGTAGCATTTCATTTATTACCTCTTGCCTAACTGGTGTAGTTGCTGCATGATCGAAATATCTTATATTCATAAAATCATCTACCTATTCTATAATTTATTTTTTATGCTTCTTTAGAATGTTTATTTTCCAAATGCTCATACTTTATCTTAGTAGCTAATCCCCCTCTTATGTGTCTTTCTGCTTTATTTTCATCTAAAATTTTTCTTACTTCTACTGCAAGTGCAGGATTTATCTTTAACAATCTTTCACTAACATCTTTGTGTACCGATGTTACTTTTCGTAACGGTAGAACTATTTTTAGAAGTATTAATATCTTCAAAATTAGTTA
>CALXPY010000024.1 GCA_944390395.1 uncultured Clostridia bacterium
TGCACGTGCTAGTTCATCACAACGATTATTATATTCATTATCACTATGACCTTTTACTTTTATAAAAGTGACATTATGAATTTTGGTAAGTTCTATTAATTCTTGCCAAAGTTCTTTATTTTTTACATCTTTTTTATCAGATGTTTTCCAATTGTTTTTTATCCAATTTTTAGTCCAATTTTGAAGAAAGGCATTTACAACATAAGCACTATCACTATAAAGTTTTACTTTACAAGGATGTTTTAAAAGTTTTAATGCTTCTATTACAGCTGTCATTTCCATTATATTATTTGTAGTATTTTTATTACCACCAGAAATTTCTTTTTTACTATCCTTGTACATTAATATAGCTCCCCATCCACCAGGACCAGGATTACCACTACAAGCTCCATCTGTATATATAATTACTTCATCCATTTTTTTACTCCTTAATATATAAATTCATTGTATATTTTTTCATTTTGTGATATTATATCAATAAATTAATCTATATACAATATTAAGAGGTGATTTTGTGAGCGAAGTTTTAGGAATAATTGCAGAATATAATCCATTTCATAATGGACATTTATATCATATACAAAAATCAATAGAACAATCTGGCGCTAAGTATACAGTATGTGTTATTTCACGGAAACTTTGTTCAAAGAGGCAATACATCTATAGTAGATAAATGGACCAAAGCAAAAATGGCTTTGTGTTCTGGAGTAGATTTAGTCTTAGAATTACCAACTATTTATAGTGTTTCTAGTGCGGAAAATTTTGCAGAAGGAGCAATAAAAGTATTAGAGTCTACTGGAATAGTAGATACTATATCCTTTGGAATGGAAGCAAATGATTTAGCAATTTTAAACAACATTGCAAATGTTTTATACAATGAGCCTAAAGAATATGTTACAATTTTAAACCATGAATTAGGAAGAGGTTTATCTTTCCCAAAAGCTAGAGAAAATGCAGTTTTAATGTATTTAAATGATATTAAACGTTATGCAAATGTGCTAGCTAGTTCAAATAATATATTGGCAATAGAATATTTAAAAGCATTAAAAAGATTAAAAAGCAAGCTTTTACCAATGGGAATAAAAAGACAAAAAGTATTGTATAATGATGAATTTATTGTTGATGATTTCGCAAGCGCAACTGCAATAAGAAGAATGATTTCTAGAGCTCAATTTGATGATATTGCTAAGGTTATGCCAAGATCATCATACATATTATTAGCACAAGAAATTAGAAAAGGACATTTTGTAATTGATTTATCTAAATTCCAAAGAGAAATATTATATAGATTAAGAACAATGTCTATAGAAGAAATAAAAGATATTCCAGATGTATCAGAAGGATTAGAAAATGCTATAAAAAATGCAGCAGATTCATGTAATAGTATTATAGATTTAGTAAACATAGTAAAATCTAAAAGATATACCCAAACACGAATCCAAAGAATATTAATTTATACGTTATTGGGAATTACAAAAAAGAACATGGAAACATCTAAAAAGGTTACACCATATCTTAGAGTTTTAGGATTTAATAATAAGGGTAAAGAGCTTATCTCAGAAATAATGAAAAAAAATCCAAAAACCAATTTGGTTACATCAGTAAAGAATTTTTTGGATACTACAAAAAACAAAAATTTAAAAGAAATGTTATTAAAAGATATCGAAGCAACCAATATATATACATTGGGATATGAGAGTGATTCATGGGCTAATTTGGATTATACAAATAGAATTATAAATATAGATGAACTTTTTAAGAATAATAAAAAATAAATAGGAAATAATATATAATGTTACAGAAATATTACAAGAGTATAACATTTCTGTAACATTATTGAATTATACATAAAAATATCATATAATAACGGTAAATGATGTGTATATAATTATATAACAACTAAAGAAAATTTACGTGGGGGGATTATTATGGAAACCTTCGCAGATTATATTTTATCAGAAAAAGATTGGATAAAGAAAATGGAGATAACTTATTATCTTCAAAAAAAGACTGGGGTATTTTTTAATAATTCTGTTATTTTTAAAACATTAATTGCAAAATTATTTTTAGAAAGAGCTAAATTAGATTTGGATGAAAATCTTATTATAACAGCTTGTTTATTATGTAATTGCAAAAAAAGCGATAATCCACAAGATTTGTCTAAAATACAATCGTATGCTAAAGAAGGTGCAGAATATTTAAGTAGACTGGGCTTCTCAGATAGATTTTGTAAAATATGTGAAGAAGTAAATAGATACAGTGGAAGTGAACCAAGAGAAAAGGAAAGCGATGTATTAGAATTAGTCGATCAATTTGGAGGAATGCTTTTAGATAGACCAGAAAGAATTGCATTTAAAATAGATGAAGCATTGGTACTTTTAGAATATAGAAATTTAAAAGGCAAAGAAAACAGATATTTAAAACAATTTAAAGAGTTTGTTGAAGAAATGGAGGCTGTTTTAATATGAGTGATGGTTTAAAAATAGGTGCTTTAACCAAAGCACAAAAAACATATAATGGATTAGTAAATCTTATTGAAGGAATTAAACAGGCAGCAAATATATATACACGTGTAAAAGAAGCTGAAAAAGAAAGTGATTTAATAAAAAATATTAAACCAAAAGAAAAATCACTTGATAATATTGTTGCTGAAATAGAAGAAGAAATGTATAGGTAATTAAACAAAAGATTGGAAATTAACAAAACCAATCTTTTATTTAGGAATGGAGTATTAAATGAAAGAAATGTTTGCAGATCTACATGTACATATAGGTAGAAGTGAAAATGGAAAACCAATAAAAATTACAGCAGCTAGATCATTAAATTTTGCTAACATTGCAAAAGAATGTTGTGATAGAAAAGGAATTAATATAGTAGGTATAATAGATTGTGCTTCACCTTATGTAATAGAAGATATAGAAAACTTTTTAAAAACAGGAGAAGCATACGAACTAAAAGATGGAGGAATAATATATAAAGACAAAGTTTGTATTATTTTAGGAAGTGAAATAGAAACATCAGAAATAAATGATGAAGGAAAAACAGGTAGTGCACATAACTTATGTTATTTTCCTACTTTAAAAGATATAAAAGCATTTTCAAAAGAAATGCAAAATTATATACATAATATAACCTTAAGCTCACAAAGAGCGAGTATTTCAGCTTATAAATTGTTAGATATAGTTGAAAAGCATAATGGAATATTAGTACCAGCACATGCTTTTACTCCTCATAAGAGTTTTTATGGAAATTGTACAGATAGACTAGAAAAAATATTTAAAGAAAAGTATAATAGAATTATTGCAGTTGAATTAGGACTTAGTTCAGACACATTTTTAGCAGACCAAATATCAGAATTAGAAACAAAAACATTTTTAACAAATTCAGATGCACATTCTTTACCTAAAATTGCTAGAGAATATAATAAAATTCTTGTGGAAGATATTAGTTATAAAGAACTTTTAAAAGCAATTAAAAGAGAAGATGGTAGGTGTATTGTTGCTAATTATGGATTGGATCCAAAGCTGGGTAAATATCACAGAACATATTGCGAAATTTGTGGTAAACCAATTGAAGGAAAGGCACCTATAACAAAATGTAATGAATGTGATAGTAGCAAAATAACAATGGGAGTTTTTGACAGAATAGAAATAATTAAAGATAAAGAAGTGACTAAAAGTCCAGAGAGTAGACCACCGTACATTTATCAAATTCCATTAACATTTATGCCTGGATTAGGAGGCAAAACAATTGATAAATTATTGGGTGCTTTTGGAACAGAAATGAATATATTGCACAAATTGTCTGAAGACGATATTGAAGCAGTAGTTGGAAAAAAGGTAGCAACTACAATAATGAATGCTAAAGAAGGAAAAATCCATATTCAATCTGGTGGTGGAGGAGTTTATGGAAAATTAACAGTTGGCTAAATTATTTAAACAATATTAGTTCTAAAACTTATTTTATTGAATAGACATTATGTATAAACATTTACGAACCTTTTAGAAAGGAATGAAACACTAAAATGAGAAGAACTAATAAGAAAAATAAGATATCTAAAATTATTTCAAATCATATTTATGAAAACTTAAAAAGCTACATAATAGTGACAATAATTTTATTAATTGGCATAGTTTTAGGAGTAATATACATAAATAACATAAATCAAGATTTAGCTAATGAGATAAAAGAATATATAAATAATTTTGTAAACACATTAAAAGATAATTACACCATAGATAAAGTAGAATTAATGAAAAATACAATAATAAGTAATTCTATATTAGTTGTAACAATGTGGTTTGTTGGGTCAACTGTTATAGGAATACCTATTGTATTAGGAATAATTGCATATAGAGGCTTCTGTATTGGATACACAATTTCAGCAGCACTAATTACATTAGGAAGTCCAGGAGGAATTATTTTTTCAATTTCTTCAATGTTACTTCAGAATTTGCTTTTTATTCCTGCAATATTAGCCTTAGGGGTAAGTGGAATTAAGCTTTACAAATCAATAATGAAAGATAAACGTAGAGAAAATATAAAAATAGAGATAATTAGGCATACATTGTTTTCAATTTTTATGTTAATAATTTTATTGGTGGCAAGTGTTATAGAAACTTATCTTTCGACAGAATTAATTATAATGACAATAAATTTTATATAAAATTTTTAAAATCTATTTACTTTTTTAGAATATTTTGATATAACATATATTAGTTTATGTAAATTGTAAAAAGAAAAGGACAGGGGAGCTAAAATGGAAAAACAAATAAAACTTTTTTTAGAATTTCTTCAAAGTGATAAAAAATTATCAGAAAATACTTTACAATCATACAAAAGAGATATTATACAATTTGAAGAATACTTAAGTAATAATCGTATTAATTATGCAAAAATAGATCAAGAAGAAATAAGCAACTATTTAAAATATTTACAAGAAATAGGAAAGAAAACTTCAACCATATCAAGAAGTTTAGCATCTATAAGATCTTTTTATCAATTTTTAATAAGAACAAGAAAAATAAAACGTGATCCAACAGAAGAGATACAATCACCAAAAGTAGAAAAAAGAGTTCCAAGTGTATTGACTGCACAAGAAGTTGAACTATTATTAGATCAACCAAAAGATGTAGATTTAAAAGGAACCAGAGATAAAGCAATGTTAGAATTTGCTTATGCAACAGGAATGAGAGTTACAGAAATAATTTCTTTAAACATAGATAATGTAAATTTAGAAACTGGATATGTTACTTGCGTAACAGGATCAAAAACTAGAAATATTCCATTGGGAACATTATCATTAAATGCTTTAAAAGAATACATAGAAAAAGCAAGAGGATTATTAATAAAAAATGATAAAGAAAAAGCATTATTTGTTAATATAAATGGAAAGAGATTAACTCGTCAAGGATTTTGGAAAATAGTAAAATATTACAAAGAACAAGCACATATAACTAAGGATATAACACCACATGTTTTAAGACATTCTTTTGCTACACACTTATTGCAAAATGGTGCTGATTTAAAATCAATACAAACAATGTTGGGACATTCAGATATATCTTCTACACAAATATATATGCAATTTCAAGATAGTGGAATAAAAGATATTTATAAAAAAGCTCATCCAAGGGCATAAAAAATAAATAAAAAACATCTTAAAAAGACTATTATTTTTTATAAAAATGGTATATACTATTAAAAGTAAAAATGATGTCAAAATAAGGTGTTTTTTATGTATTACAATATAGAAGAAATAGTTAATGAAAGAAAGAGAAATAAAAAAATATTTTTTATTATAATTATTGCTATAATAATTATTATTTTGGCTATTATGGCCGGAATTAATTTTGCTAAACATGTTAAAAACAATGAAAAAACTGCACAAAATACTAATGAAAATGAAACACAAGAAATAGAAAAAGAAGAAACTGGCTTTAATAAAGATCAAATAAAAGCTATAAACAAGATATATAATTCTGATACAAAGCGTGCTTTTTTAACCTTTGATGATGGACCATCTTATCAAGTAACTACTGAAATTTTAGATATTTTAAAAGAAGAAAATATAAAAGCAACGTTTTTTGTATTAGGAACAATGGTAAAATCAAATCCTGAGGTTTTAAGAAGAGAGCATGAAGAGGGGCATTATATAGCGAACCATGGATATTCACATGTTTATTCAAAAGTTTATAAAAACAAAAATAGTGTTTTAGAAGAATATAAGAAATGTGAAAAAGAAATAAAAAAGGCATTGAATGATGAAAATTATAGTTCTAATCTATTTAGATTTCCAGGCGGATCAGTTGGAGGCCCTTATGATGATGTAAAAAAGCAAGCAATAAAAGAATTTGAAAAGCAAAATATTGCATATTTAGATTGGAATGCCCTTACATTTGATGCGGATGGAGCTGAAACAAAAGAAGAAATAATGAATAATTTAAAAGATACAGTCGAAGGCAAAGATAGTGTAGTAATTTTAATGCATGATGCGCCAAATAAAGATCTTACAGCAGAAACATTAAAGAGTGTAATAAAATATTTAAAAGATGAAGGTTATAGTTTTAAAAATATATATGATATAATATAATATATTTAGGTTGAAAATGAATCAAGTTCTTCAACCAGATTTGTGCCTTAGAAAGGAATGTGAGTAATCATGGTTTATGATGTTATAATTGTTGGAAATGGTCCAGCAGGTATATCAGCTGCTTTATATGCCAAAAGAGGAGGATTAAGTGTATTAATAATTTCTAAGGATAATAGTAATTTATTAAAAGCTGAACAAATTGGCAATTATTATGGATTTGAAAATCCAATACCAGGTAAAGAACTGTATAATAAAGGCATTAATCAAGCAAAGAATTTAGGAATAGAAATAGTTGAAGATGAAGTAGTATCAATAAATTTTAATAAAGATTTTGAAGTTATAGCAACAAATAATACCTACTTTTCTAAAACAGTAATACTTGCAACAGGTTCATCAAGAAAAAAACCAAACATTAAAGGCATAAAAGAATTTGAAGGAAAAGGAGTAAGCTATTGTGCAATATGCGATGCCTTTTTCTATAGAAATAAAAATGTTGCAGTTATTGGAAATGGAAACTATGCTATACATGAAATAATGCAATTAAAACCTGTTGTAAATTCAGTAGTGATGCTTACAGATGGAGAAAGACCAATTGAAAATAGAAGTATACCAATAGAAATAGAAGAAAAGAAAATAAAGGAAGTAAGAGGAACTAACAAAGTAGAAGAACTTGAATTTGAAGATAATAGCAAAAAGAAAATTGATGGTCTATTTATAGCAATTGGAACAGCATCAAGCGATGATTTGGCGAGAAAGATAGGAGCACTTGTAGAAAACAACAAAATAGTTGTTAATGATAAAATGCAAACTACAGTTCCAGGCTTATTTGCTTGTGGAGATTGTACAGGAGGATTGCTACAAATAAGTAAAGCAGTTCATGAAGGAACTGTAGCTGGTTTGGAAACAATTAAATATATAAAAAAGAAAGGAGAATAAAAATGTCAGTTATTAATTTAGACTCAAAAAATTTTGAAGAGGAGGTATTAAATTCAGAAGTACCAGTACTAATTGACTTTTGGGCTACCTGGTGTGGACCATGTAGAATGATGGCGCCAGTAGTTGAAGAAATTGCTAATGAAGTAGGAGAAAAAGCAAAAGTATGTAAAGTAAATATAGATGAAAATAAAGATATAGCAGAAAAATATGATGTAATGAGTATACCAACATTTTTAATTATAAAAAATGGAAAAGTAGCAGCTACAACAGTTGGAGTACAACCAAAAGAAAATATAATAAAATTGTTGAATATATAACAATAGCGGCTTTTTTAGACATTTTAGATAAATAGACCCCTGACAAGTACACTTGTCAGGGGTAGCTTTAATCAGATCTGCCATGCTGCTCGTAAAATGTTATTAAGCGAACTTGAAGATTGTTTTACTGCTTGATCAAACAGATGAGAAGTTACTTCTACTAGATTGTAAAAAAGATTTAAATCATATCTATCAGAACAATCTATATTATAAAATTTTACAAATTTATATAAGAAATAGACATTCGGATTGATATTATTATAATCTTTATTGGAACAATCCTCATCAATTTCAGAAATAAAAATTTCTTCAATTGTAGAACAAGTATAACTGTCATACACATATAAAAAGCTATTACGAAGATATTCTTCCCATAATAAATGACATATTTTTTGCTCTTTATAATTTTGAAATAACTTTTCTGCGTTAAGTTGAGGGACTTCATTTTCACAAAATGTAAATTCCAATTTAGGAAATGCTCTTTTTAGGAATGTTATTCCTAAAACCTCACTTGCTTTTAGTTCCCGCTTAGGAACAAGGATAAAATCGACAGATTCACAAACTTCTGAAAGTTTTGCCATAATGATTACCTCCGTTTAATTAATTAAAGCTAAAGTGATTAAACCAATCATTTATATTGTACCATAAAAAGCAAAAAAAGTAAACACCATAACAAAAGGGACGGGGAATTTTGGCAGATGATCAAAAATTTTGAAAGTATAGTCAGAAATCGATAACAAAAGGGACGGGGAATTTTGGCAGATGATCAAAAATTTTGAAAGTATAGTCAGAAATCGATAAATTAATCGTTGATAAAGTGATATAATTATATAAAATTTTACCATTTTTTCTATAGTAAGAAAAATAGTAAATGGTTTATTAAAGCAAAAAAGGTAACAATTAAAAGATTTGAAAACGAACAAGCAAAATTTAAAGGAGTTATTGATAGCGCTAAGGAAAAGAATGTAATATTTCTTTTAGAATAATATCGGATATTATAGATATTATATAGAAAAAAATGAGAACAGAATATCATAGAAGATAAAATTCTGCCAAAATTCCCCGTCCCTTTTGTTAAAAATTTGTTTATAATATACTTGAAAAAAATGTAGAATTATTGTACAATTATCTACGTTGGAGGAATACATTATGGGAACTATAAATATTGATCAACAACTTGATTATATAGACAAGGTAAATAATATAAATAAAGGGAAAAATTTAAAATATTATATATTAACAATGGGATGCAGTCTAAATGAAAATGATTCAGAAAAACTTTCTGGAATTGTAACTAAAATGGGTTATACTAAAACAGAAAATATTGAAGAAGCAAACCTTATACTTTTTAACACTTGCTGTATAAGAGAAAATGCAGAAGAAAGATTATTTGGAAAATTGGGAGAAGCCAAAAAGTACAAAGAAAAAAATAATGCAATTATAGCTATAGGTGGCTGTATGATGCAAGAAAAGCACATTGTAGAAAAATTGCATAAAAGTTATCCTTATGTAGATATAATTTTTGGAACACATACACTTCATAAAGTTCCAGAAGATATTTATAAAATTTTAGTAGATAATGGACGTTTAGAAGATGTACTGGACATAGATGGAGAAGTAATTGAAGGCTTGCCAATAAAACGAGATGACAATATAAAAGCTTTGGTTACAATAATGAATGGCTGTAATAATTTTTGTACATATTGTATAGTACCTTATGTAAGAGGAAGAGAACGAAGCAGACATCCGAAAGACATACTAGAGGAAATAGAAGGACTAGCAAAGCAGGGATACAAAGAAATAATGCTTTTAGGACAAAATGTTAATTCATATTTACGAAGTGAAAAATGGAAAGAAAAAGGTTTAGACTATAATGGAATTAATTCATTCGCTACATTGTTAAGAGCTATAAATAAAATAGATGGAATAGAGAGAATACGTTTCATATCTCCTCATCCAAAAGACTTTACAGAAGATGTAATAGAGGCAATACGAGATTGTGAGAAGATATGTAATTTTATTCACCTCCCAATTCAATCTGGGAGTTCAAATATACTAAAAACTATGAACAGAAAATATACTAAAGAAAGTTATTTAGAATTAGTTAATAAAATGAGAGAAAAGATACCAGGAGTTAAATTTTCAACAGATATAATAGTGGGATTTCCTGGTGAAACAGAAGAAAATTTTGAAGATACACTTGATGTAGTAAGGAAAGTAAATTTTGAACAAGTTTTTATGTTTATTTATTCAAGAAGAGTTGGTACACCAGCAGATAAGATGGAAAACCAAATACCAGAAGAAATAAAACATAAAAGGTTTGAAAAATTAAAAGATTTAGTAGAATCTCAAATTGATTTAAATAACAAAGAATATATTGGAACTACTCAAAAAGTATTAATTGAAGGTTATAGTAAAAATGATAGTAGTAAATTAACAGGAAGAACGGAATCAAATAAAGTAGTTATATTGGACGGAAAAAATGAACTTATAGGTAAAATGTTAGATGTAAAAATAATTTCAGAGCACAAGTGGTATTTAAAAGGAAGTTTAAATTAACTAAAGAAAAAGCTAAAACTCAATATAAGAATAAATACAATTAGATGAGAGATAAAAATTGAAATAAGAAAGGAAGCATGAATAATGGCAGAATATTCACCCATGATGCAGCATTATTTAGATACTAAAAATGAATATAAAGATTGTATATTATTTTATAGATTAGGAGACTTTTATGAAATGTTCTTCGATGATGCTATTACAGCATCAAGAGAGTTGGAGCTAACCCTAACAGGAAAAGAATGTGGACAAGAAGAAAGAGCACCAATGTGTGGAATACCATTCCATGCAGTGGACAACTATATTGCAAAATTAATTTCTAAAGGCTATAAAGTAGCTATATGCGAGCAAATGGAAGATCCTAAATTCGCAAAAGGAATGGTAAAAAGAGAAGTTGTAAGAATTGTTACACCAGGGACTGTTATAGAAACTAATTTATTAGATGAGAAAAAGAATAATTACATTATGTCAATATATAAAAATGGAATATATTATGGTATAAGTGTATGCGACTTATCAACAGGAGATTTTAGATCAACACAAATAAAAGAAACTAATAATTTTTCTATTTTAGTAGACGAAATTTCCAGATATTCTCCAGCAGAGATTGTAGTAAACGAAAATATGTATAATTCTCAAGAAGAAATTAGCAAAATCAAAGAAAGATTTAATGTATATATAACAAATTTAGCAAATGAGTATTTTTCAGAAGAATATGATCAACTACTATTAAGATATAATATATTAGATGAAAATAATGAAAAAGTAGAAAACTTATTAGAAAAACTTTTCTGTGTTACATCAATAAATGGATTGCTAAAATATTTGTATGAGACTCAAAAAAATAAATTAGATCATATTAATACAATTCATTTATATAACGTAACCCAATATATGAATTTAGATATAAATGCAAGAAGAAATTTGGAAATAACAGAAAAGCTAAGAGATAAATCAAAAAAAGGTACACTTTTATGGGTGTTAGATAAAACATCAACATCAATGGGGGGAAGGCTTTTAAGAAGATGGCTTAATGATCCACTTGTTGATTGCAAAAAAATAAATGAAAGATTAGAAGCAGTAAAAGAACTAAAAGACAATGTTATTTTAAGAGGAGAGATAATAGAATTACTAAAAAAAGTATATGATGTAGAAAGATTAGCTGGTAAAATATCTTATGGTAGTGCAAATGCTAGAGATTTAATATCACTAAAGAATTCTGCAAAACAATTACCAGATATAAAAAAGGTTATTTCTGAAACCAAAAGTAAATATTTAAGAAGTTTATATGAAGAATTAGATACACTTGATGATGTATATAAAGTAATAGATGACGCAATTGTGGAAGAACCACCTTTAGGAGTAAAAGAAGGCGGACTTATAAAATTAGGATATGATGAAGAAATAGATAGATTAAAAAAAGCTACAACTGAGGGAAAAAATTGGATTATAGAATTAGAGGCTAGAGAAAAAGAAGAAACTGGCATAAAGGGATTAAAAGTAGGATTTAACAAGGTATTTGGTTATTATTTAGAGGTAACAAAATCTAACCTTTCACTTGTACCAGATAGATATATAAGAAAACAAACTCTTACAAATGGGGAAAGATATGTTACAGAAGAATTAAAAAAATTAGAAAATGAAATTTTAGGAGCAGAAGAAAGAAGTATAAACTTAGAATACAATGCATTTTGGCAAGTAAGAGAAAAGGTAGAAGCACAAATTCAAAGGATTCAAAAAACAGCAGGAATAATAGCAATTTTGGATACATTAAATTCATTTGCAACAGTGGCAGAAGATATGAATTATGTAATGCCAATAGTTGACAACAGTGGAATAATAGATATTAAAGACGGAAGACATCCAGTAATTGAAAAAATGTTACCAAGTGGTAGCTTTGTAGAAAATGATACTTATTTAGATAAAGATGAAAATAGATTATCTATAATAACAGGACCAAATATGGCTGGTAAATCAACATATATGAGACAAGTAGCGTTAATTTCTTTAATGGCACAGTGTGGAAGTTTTGTACCGGCTTCTTATGCACATTTAGGAATAGTGGATAAAATTTTTACAAGAGTTGGAGCATCTGATGATTTAAGTATGGGTCAAAGTACTTTTATGGTAGAAATGATGGAAGTAGCAGCTATATTAAATGATGCTACGCCAAATAGTTTAGTAGTTTTAGATGAAATAGGCAGAGGAACATCTACTTATGATGGTTTATCTATTGCATGGGCAGTTGCAGAATATATATCAGACAAAGAAAAATGTGGGGCTAAAACTTTATTTGCTACCCATTATCATGAATTAACTGAACTAGAAGAAAAATTGGATGGAGTTAAAAACTATTCAGTAGCAGTTAAAGAAAAAGGAGAAGACATAATCTTTCTAAGAAAAATAGTTCCAGGAGGAACAGATGAAAGCTATGGAGTACATGTTGCAAAATTAGCAGGTGTGCCAAAAGCAGTTACAAAAAGAGCTAATGAAATATTACGAAATTTAGAAAGAAAAAGTATTTTAAGCTCTAAAAAACAAGAAAAAGAGAATAAAAATGTGACTGCGGGACAATTAGATTTATATAATTATAAATTAGCAGAAATAGCGCATGAATTAGATAAAATTAATTTAAATGAATTAACTCCAATAGATGCACTAAATAAACTAATGGATATAAAAGAAAAAATGGCATAGACAAATAGGCAAAAGTGTAGTATAATAGTATGTATAGCAAGAGGTGCTATAAAATATTACATTTTTTAAGGAGGTTGCACTCTATGACAACACGGCAACGAAAGACAGAAAACAACAAGAAAGAAAAAAGATTAAGGAAAATGAAAAAGAGTACTTGTCGGAAGTGGTCAACTTGCCATCGCAAAGGCAAGGGCAACAAATCCTGTAGAAACGGGAAAAAACGTTGCTATAAAAAACAATTAGTAGTGTAAAATCCAAAAAAGAAGCGAAGCATTATGCTTCGCTTTTTTGGTTTAAAACTATTTATTAAGGAAGTTATCTTCGTATAAGTCTTCTATATAAACATCTCTTTCTTCAAAATTATCTGCAAAACCTACTTTTGCAATATTGCCATTTATCTCTTGAATCCAAACTGGTCTATCATCATAATAAATATCTTTAATTTCTTTGTTCTTTAATATATTATAGACTTTTTCCTTATCCATAAAACAATCAACCCTTTCTTATGTATATAGTAACAGTATATACACAAATAAAGAAAATATACATTAAATTGGAAAAACAATATCTAATTTTATGTAAATCATTGACAAGCTAAGAAATATATGGTATTATTATAAATAAGTTAAATCTATTATGATTTAGCGAGGGTAAGTTCTACCATACTTATATTTTTATAAAAATTAGAAAAATAAAAAGTATGGAGCGCGCCCATACTTTTTATTAATTAACTAAAGAAGTAGTTATAGTAGTAAAAAATAAAATATAAAGTATGGGTGAATCATACTAAAAAGTATGCCCTTATAAATGAACTTAAATAAAAAGAAGAAAAATGTTTCTTTTCTTTAAGAACATTGTATTTAATTTTTAGAAAAAAATAATAAAATATCTAATACTACAATTAAAAACATCTAAGTTATAGCAGTAATAAAATATAGTAGTATTAGAAGAAAGAAACGACTAAAAATTATTACAAAAAGTTTAAAGTTTTTCTTTAAAGTAGCCACAAAAAAGTGGCTACTTTCTTTTGCTCTTAATATTAAATTTAACATATTATATTTTAGTTGACTTATTCATATATTAGTTATAAAATATATATGTTTGTTAGGAGGTTTTTAATGAATATAAAATACAAGTCAGAAGAAAATGTTATAGTAGATGATAATAAAAAAATCAAGGTAAAGGAATTATTTAAAGATAAAATAGAGAATAATAAAAAAATAATTGCATGTATTAGTAATAATGAAGTAAAAAGTTTAGATTATGAAGTGAAAAATAATGATAAAGTAGAACTTTTGGGTATATATTCTAAAGATGGTAGAAGAATTTATATAAGAGGACTTTTATATATAATGAGTAAAGCATTTAATGAACTATATCCAGAAGCTTTACTTTCTGTAAATTATCAATTATCAAACTCTATGTACTGTGAAGTAGATAATATGAATGTAACAGAAGAAATGATACATAATGTTGATAAAAAAATGAGAGAAATAGTTTCTAAAGATTTAGAAATTAGAAAAGTAGAGATGACAAAAGAGGAAGCAGAAGAATTTTATGAAAAGGAGAAAACTTTACGTGGTATACTTCAATTAGATAACAAAGAAAAAGAAGGAGTTTCTTTATATTTTTGTGAAGATTATTATAATTATTTTTATGGGGTAATGCCTATAAGCACAAGTTATATTAATATATTTGAAATTACCAAGTATTATAATGGATTCTTACTAAGATATCCTAATAAGAATAATTGGGATGCATTAGAAGAGTTTAAGGAAAGAAAAAAAGTATTAAAAACTTTAGAAGAATATGAATCTATACATGAAGTATTGGAAGTAGATACTATTTATAAATTAAACAAAAAAATAAGGGAAGGCAAAGGAAAAGATCTAATATTACTTGCAGAAGCTCTACATGAGAAAAAAATATCAGATATAGCAGATAATATAATAAAAAAACAAGGGGTAAAGGTTGTTTTAATTGCTGGACCTTCATCTTCAGGAAAGACTACATTTGCTAAAAGATTAGGAATCCAATTAAGATTAAATGGACTAAAACCAGTTACTATATCTGTAGATAATTATTTTGTTGAAAGAAAAGATACACCATTAGATGAAAATGGTAAATATAATTTTGAATGTTTAGAAGCTATAGATTTGGACTTATTTAATGATCACTTAACCAGATTATTAAATGGAGAAGAAGTTCAAACACCAATATTTGATTTTAAAACAGGAACAAAATCATTTACAGGCGAAAAAATGAAGTTAGAAAAAGATCAAATATTAGTTATAGAAGGTATACATTGCTTAAATGATAAGTTAACATCTTCAATTCCAAAAGAGCAGAAGTATAAAATTTATATAAGTGCTTTAACTGTGCTTAATATAGATTACTATAATAGAATTTCAACAACAGATACTAGATTAATAAGAAGAATGGTAAGGGATAGTAAATATAGAGGATACAATGCTTTACACACATTACAAATTTGGGATTCTGTAAATAGTGGAGAGGAAAAATATATTTTCCCATTCCAAGAGGAAGCTGATAGCATGTTTAACACATCTTTAATTTATGAGCTTTGTGTTTTAAGAAAATATGCTATGACATTATTAAAAGAAATTACAAATAATAATCAAGAATATATTGAAGCAAAGAGGTTATATGAATTTTTGAAATATTTTGAGGAAATAGATGAAGAATATATTCCAAGAAATTCATTATTAAGAGAGTTTATAGGAGATAGTATTTTTGAAGAGGAAAATTAGGAGAATTTAATGGGAAAGAAATTTACAAAAATAGATGAAGAGTTTGTTTGTGAGCATTGTGGCAAAAAAGTGGAAAAATTAGGCTATACTTGTAGAAATCATTGTAATTATTGCTTGTATTCAAAGCATGTAGATATTAATCCTGGAGATAGGGAAGAAACATGTCATGGAATGTTAAAACCAATTCAAGTGATTTTAGACAGTAAAAAAGGATATGTAATTATTTATAAATGTGAAAAATGCGGAGCAATAAGAAAAAATAAAGCTGCAATAGACGACAATATGGACTTAATAATTAAATTAACAGTAGGAAATAATGAATAGAATATTAAAAGGAAAGTTTGATTTAAACTTTCCTTTTAAACTTCTCTATTAAAATTGCCATTTGTAAAATCTTTACCCTCTAATTTTTCTCTTTTAATAGTGTGCTCAACAATAGAATTTATCGTGTCTATATTTTCATCTAGAATATCAATTCTGGCTGAATTAATATATAAATCTTTAGTAGATATAGATAATGTTTTACTATTACATATTAAACTTACAGTTTGCAAATTGTCTGGAATTATTCTAAATTTATAACCTAATCTATCTTGTAAATAATATGTATTATTTTTTACACAATTTGTGCCACATTCTGGATAACAATTATTAGTTTGACCTAAAAAGCAATAATTTGTTGCCATTATAGGTAAATTACCATATACAATTAATTCTATTTTTGCATTTGTATTATTTATAATTTCTTGTATAGCTTCTTTATTTAATTCTCGAGACAATGTTACAGTGTTTAACCCTAAGTCAGAATACTTTTCTACAGAATAATTATTAAAAATATTTAGAGAATAATTTCCAACAAAATCATAATTATTTTTATATTTTTCTAAATATTTAAAATCTGCTAAGTTAGATATTACAAATCCTTTAATATTGTATTTTTCTATAATATCATCAAAACTATTAGTAATTATATTTTTATAATTATCTTTTATAATAGTTGGCATATATATGTATACATTGTAATTATTAGATAAGTATTCAATTATATTAGTATATTTTTTGTCAAGAAATAATTTTAAAGATAAATATATATTTTTAATATTTTGTTTATCTAATTTAGTATAATCATAATCAGTATTTAAAACTCTTAAAAATAATGAAACATCAAAATTTGTATTTTCTTTATTTACTGCTATCAAATTATTTTTAAAATTAAAAGTAGATTGTCTTAAGAATTTTTGTGATATTTCATATTCTAATTTTTCCAAAGCTTTTCTTCTTAATTCATTTAAAGTACTTATACTTGGAACATATAATCCATCATCAAGCTGAACAGTAATCTTTTCAAAAGAATAAGGTGTGTTATTAGTTTTAGAAATTTGCTTTATAATACGTTCTACACTTATAGGAGTTTTTAATGCTTCTATAGGTATAATATCTGATACTACTGATATATTTATTTTCTTATATAAATCAGGAACATCATTTTGAGAAGAAAAAATATTTATACTAATTGGTGTGTTTTTCTTTACTACTATATTACAAATTAATGGTATTTTTATATTTTCTTTATTTTCATAAGAATTTTTAGCATTGGCAAACAGTTCTTTACTTGTAAGCTTATATACTTTATCACCAACAGATATATTTCCTTTCATTCTGCCTATAGTAATCAATTTACCTTTTTCTGCGTTTTTAACGTTAGAGTTTTTTATCATTAATTCAGAAATATTGTATTTAGTTCTTTCTTTTTCAACACCAATAGAATCGCCTATACTAATTTCTTCTTTAGAGGTAAGAGTTATATGTCCTTTATTAGGATTATATGAACTAATATTTCCTAAATATAATCCCATATTATTTGGTTTTTCTTTATATATTAAATTTTTATTTGCTTTTGAATTCAAATGTCCTTCAGAAAATCCACCTCTGTTATATACTTGCTGTAAGTTATGAATATCTTCAGGATCAACTATATATTTTTTGCCAGATAAAGCTAAGTCAATGTATTTTCTGTAAATTCTAGTCACTATAGCAACATATTCAGGACTTTTCATTCTTCCTTCTACTTTAAAACATTTTACTCCTGCTTTAATAAGTTTAGGAATATAATTGATACCACATAAGTCTTTAGGGCTTAATAAATATCCTTTATCATGGACTTTTTCTATACCAGATTTATTATCCTTAAATACTAAACTATAAGGAAGTCTACAAGGACCAGCACATCTACCACGATTTCCGGAACGTCCACCTATAGCACTAGAGAATAGACATTGACCAGAATATGAAATACATAGAGCACCATGTATAAAAGTTTCAATTTCAACATTAGTATTATTGCAAATATATTCTATTTCATTTGCGCATATTTCTCTTGCTAATACTACTCTTTTAAATCCTAATTTTTCAGCCTGCAAAGCACCTTCAAGGTTATGTATAGACATTTGTGTGCTTGCATGAACAGCAAGTTCTGGAAAATTTTTAATTAAAAATGTAGCTAAACCTAAATCCTGTACAATAATAGCATCTATTCCAGCTTTATAAGCTTCATTAGCTAAAGAAACAGCATCTTCAAATTCAGAATTACGTATTAGAGTATTTAAAGTTAAATTTGTCTTAACATTACGAAGTTTACAATATTTAATTATTTCTTTCATTTCTTCAATAGAAAAGTTAGTAGCAAATGCACGAGCATTAAATTTACTAATCCCAAAATATACACTATTAGCGCCGTTTTGCACAGCAGCTTTTAAACAATTAAAATCTCCAGCAGGAGCTAAAAGTTCAACTTTACCCATATTAAAATCACCACTAATATTGTAACATAAATTAATAAATTTGCATACTAATATTATATATAAAATTATAAAATTTTAGGTAAAAATAAGGAGGTTACAATGCAAGAAGAATTAAGAAATTGCGGATGTTCATGCAATAATAATTGTTGCGAATCAAATAATTGTGGAGGATTATTTGGAAATCTATTTAATGGATGTGGTTGTGGAGATAATAGTATATTATTCTTTATATTAATATTCTTACTATTATTTACAAACTGCGGATGTGGATGCAGAAGATAAAATTAAAAATAATTATTAAAAAAAGAACGTATCTGAAATAAAGGATACGTTCTTTTTTACAAAATCACATTTTTCATAATTTTAGTAATTTTTATTGACCAATTTTTACAATAATGATATACTTTAATCGTAAAAATTCGACAAGAAACTAACGAGGAGGAAAAATGTTTTACAAAAATATTTTTTTAAAAAAGGTTATTTGTTTAATATTAATTATTTCAATAATGCTTTATGCACTTTTATTCATTTTTACGCCTAAATCAGAGGCTTCTTATGATAGTAAATTCAAAAAATATCCCGGTTATGAAGAATTATTAAAAGATTTGCAAGAAGAATATCCAAACTGGAAGTTTGAAATTTTGGAAACAGGATTAAATTGGAATGATGTATTAAAAAATGAGACTACAGCTTTACATGGAAGAAGTTTAACACAGCAAAATAAAAGTGAGTGGAAATGCTCTTGCGGTAGAGAACCAGAACCAGGTTGGTATTGTGCATCAGAACAAGCGGTAGCATACTATATGGATCCACGTAACTCTTTATTTATAGATTACATATTTCAGTTTGAAAAATTAACATATGATAGCTCTACACAAACATTAGAAGGAGTTGAAGCTATAATATCTGATTGTAAGTACTTACAAGGAAAAATAAAATATTATGATAGAGCAAAAGGTAAAGAAGTTACACTGGACAAAACTTATGCTGAAGCAATATTAGAAGCAGGAAAGAAAAATAATATAAGTCCATATCATATTGCTTCAAGAATGAGACAAGAACAAGGAACTGGAGATGGAAGTGTAATTTCTTCTGGTACTTGGGAAGGACATAATGGAGAATATAAAGGATATTATAATTACTTTAACATAAGAGCAACAGGAGAAACAGATGATGAGATCATAACAAATGCACTTAAATATGCAAAAGATAAAGGCTGGACTGATCCAGTAAAGGCTATTGAAGGTGGAGCAAAATTTATAGCAGAAGATTATATACAATGTGGACAAGACACTTTATATTTACAAAAATACGATGTAGATGATAGTGATGGAAGTTTATATGACTTTCAATATATGACTAATATAGCTGCACCTAAAAGTGAAGCAGAATCAATAAGAGAAGCATATAGAGATATTGGATTATTAGATAAAAACTCATCTTTTACATTTAAAATCCCTGTATATGAAGATATGCCAGATGAAAGAAGTCCACTTCCTGGAGATAATAAGTTAGTTACTCAAAATGTAGAAATAAAAGAAAATGGAGTAAATGTAAGAAGTGGAAAAGGAACAAATTATGATGTTGTTGCTACACTTGATAAAGGAGATAGAGTACTTAGAATAGAAATGGCAGACAAAAAAAGCTCTGACGGAAGATATTGGGATAAAATTTGTTTGTCAAATGGAGATAAAGGTTACATTTCAAGAGAATATTTGAAACAATTAAATGATATAACAAATTGTAATGAAAAATATGTAGTATCGGATTATACTAATTTTAGAAATGGACCAGGAATTTATGGTACAGTAATTTTAAAATTGTTAACTCCAGGACAAGAATTAACAGTTATTGAAAAGGGAGTATATAACAATGTAAATGGAGAAGATTGGTATAGAGTAAAACTTTCTGATGGACAACAAGGATATGTGGGTTCTGGATATATAGAAAAATTAACAGATACAAGTAAATATGAACAAGTAAAAGTTGTAGCTAATGATGGAGTATATGTTAGAGAAAAGCCAACTACTTCTTCAGATATATTAACAGCAC
>CALXPY010000025.1 GCA_944390395.1 uncultured Clostridia bacterium
ATAATGTATGGAAGATGTAGCTTTAATTTGCTACGTCTTAAAATATTGGCTTAATCAACTAACTTGACAAAGAACCACTAATATTGACAAGCTCTCATATAAAAAAATATAGTGTGCTTTTTACTATTCACACACTATATGAAAACCATTCTTTTGTTAATCTATAATTATATAAATACTGCCAAAAATCCCCGTCCCTTTTGTTATTTCCATATTCTGGTGCATGACTATCAGGATTCAGTGCTGCTTTACATAAAGTGTAAGGCGGAAGGAATTGATGCTGTCCTTGTTGGTCGCAGAGATGCTGTCCCTGTAAGCCGTGTAGTAGTTGCTGTAGTAGTAATCACCACCCCTACGCACACAAGGGTAAGCGCGACTGCTAGACGTGTCCGCAAAATATTCTGTACTCCATTCTCTACAATTTGAAGACATATCATGGATATTACATACTTCATCTCCTGTTGTTCCTGTATTTGCTATTGAACTATTTACACTTGTTTTATTAGCATAATTTTCATTTCCATTTCCCATAGCTTGTATAAATACTATTGCTGTATCCCATGCATAGCTATTTACTAAATCACTCTCTACTCCTACACTACTATCATTATTATACATGTTTCTACTTATTTTTGCTGCATCTAATTGAGTCACATAATTCCACAACATTCCTTGAGTTAATGCAGTACTGCTACTAGTTCTTGGAGTTCCTATTGAAACTTTTGATAATGGCTTATAATTAGCCACACTACTTCCACTTCCATAACTCGCTTCATATCTTGCTAAATAATAACCACCATTATTTTTTACACTATTAACAAATCCTTCTAAATCTTTCGCTATAGCATTTAAACCATCGGTTCCATTCGAGGCTATTCCTTCAGGATTTGTTCTTGTAGCATATTCTTGATAATATGGATCTATTGTTACTAATTGTTTATAGTTTTCTGGATTTTGTTCTGTATATGCTAATTGTACTGGCGTAGGCGTTCCATTACTTGTATTAAAAGTATATCTTCCTAATTGTATATCACTATAATTTGTTCCTGTATTATCTTTATATACTCTTCCTACTGGTATCCATACAAATTGATTTCCATCTTTATCTTGTATTACTATTCCTTCTGGTACTGTTGTTCCTTCTTCTTCAACAACCTCAAAACCCTTTGGAATGGTTACTTTATTTCCGTATTCATCTTCTACTTGTACTGTTTTGTCTTGTATATCTGTTACATCTTCTATATCTGTTGGTTTTTCTGGCTCTGGATCTGGTATCTCTGTATTCGAATCACCACTTCCCCCCATTCCATTCATAACATCATTTAACTCATTAAATAATTCATTTAAACTTGTTTGATCATTTGCTACCGCATTATTCATACTATTAGCTGCCTCTTTTGCTTTATTTATTATTCCATCATCACTAAACACGGCTCCTATTGTCACAGCAGCCAATATTAATATAACTATTATTGTCACTGCTAAAGCTATTAACGTTATTCCACTTTTCTCTTTTATACTCTTCATAAGTTATTGTCTCCTCTTCCTTTTTAATTTTAATTTCATTCTCCAATAGTGATAATATCTTTTTTCTCGCTCGTCCCAACTCTAGCTCGCTTTGAAAAAAATATTATCACTATTTGGGTTTCTAATTTCTGCCTTTTTTAATCTTGAAAATAATTCTTTATTTAAATTTTTAAAACACTAATTTAGAAGCGTGTTATATATATTATTTGAAAAAACATGAGTCGACAGCCCTTTGAGGCGGGGGTGTGACCCGTGAGCTTGGAGACCGTGTTTTTGAAAATAATATATATAACTTAGCTTCTATAGTACTTAGAAAGTAAAAAAACTTCATATATATCCACTAGTAAATTTTTTTGAAAAAAGCACACAAAAAGAACGCTCCAAAACAATTTGAAACGTTCTATATTTTACATAAGATTTTTTAATTTGAGGTACAAAAACTAAACCTGTTTTATTCTCTAAAACATAGCTCTCTCTCTCTCTCTCTCTCTAGTATTTCAACGGTTTTAGCCTTCATACTTGTTTTTCTCCTCTTATCTCTTATTATACAAATTTAATTTTTTTCAATTATGGTTATATTTTATATTAGAAATATATTAAATGTCAATATCTTTATTAAAGATATTTATCCCTATATCTCATATAGCATTATAAAGTATTTTGTTCCTTTTTATACCAATCGGTTATTATTTATCAAATTTCTTTTTCTGTATCTTTAATTTCTCTTAATGTTATTTTTTTACTCTTACTATTTTCTTTTTTACTTTTATTTTTATAAAATTTTTAGTTTTTTTTGAATATTTTTAAAAAAAATTCAAATAATATTAATAAAAATTTGCATTTTTAAGCACTCCAGAGTTTACTTAAATCTACTGGTTTCTGTTAATTTAAATTGTTTCGTGTTATATATTTATGTGGAGGGATTTAATATGGCATTAGATTATAGTGTTATTGGGCAAAGATTAAGAAAGCTTAGGATTGATCAAAATTTAACTCAAGAGGAGCTCGCTGAGCGTTTAGAAGTTTCAATCGCTTTCTTAAGCAGAATTGAACGAGGAACATCTCAAATTAATCTTAGAAGATTAGTACAACTATGTGAAATTTTAGGTGTCTCTGAAGGCTTTATCTTAAATGGATCTTCCGATACTTCTACTAATTACTTAAATGATGAATTCTCCACACTTTTATCTTCTACAACCCCTGAAAATCAAAAGCTAATTTACAAAATTGCTAAAGTTATTTCTACTGATGAAGAAGAAGAAGAAATAGTAAAACCTGAAAAGGAAAGCAAAAAAGAAAAGAAAAAGAGAAGAAGCAGAAAGAAAAAAGGTGAAAACGAATCAGACCTAGATGAAACAGAAGAAGCAAGTTCAAAAAATGAAAATGAATTGCTGAACCTTGAAAACGACACTGAATTAGAAGCAGACTCTGCTGATATTGCTGAAGATACTTTGAAAAAAACTGTTGTAGAAGAAGAAGTTATAGAAGATGACCAAGAATAGTATATGCCAGAGCAAGAAATTTGTAAAAATTTCTTGCTTTTTTAAAAAAAATTTATTGATAATTATTATCATTTATGATAATATTAATATGTAGGTTGCATAATCTACATTACTATTTATATTAAGGATAATTATGTTTGAAAAATATATTTTTCAAACTAATTTATGCCTAAAGAAAGGAATGATTTTTTATATGGATTTTAAGCAATGGGAAGGGTTTAATTACCAAGGCGAATGGACTAAAGAAATAGATGTTAGAGGTTTCATTCAAGCTAATTATACTCCTTATGAAGGTGATGATAAATTCTTATCTAAACCTACAGAAAAAACAAAAAAATTATGGAATGAAGTTTTAGAACTTTATAAAAAAGAAAGAGAAAATAATGGTGTTCTTGATGTTGATACAAAAACTCCATCTGGAATAAATGCTTATGCTCCAGGATATGTTGATAAAGAATTAGAAGAAATAGTTGGTTTACAAACTGACGCTCCTTTAAGAAGAGCAATAATGCCAAATGGTGGTATTAGAATAGTAGAAAAATCTTGTGAAAGTTATGGATATAAAGTAGATCCAGAAATAGAATATATTTATCATAATTTAAGAAAAACTCATAATGATGGTGTTTTCTCTGTTTATACTCCAGATATTAGAGCTGCTAGAAGTTCACATTTATTAACTGGTCTTCCAGATGGTTATGGTCGTGGTAGAATAATTGGAGATTACAGAAGAGTTGCACTTTATGGTGTTGATGTTTTAATAGCTGAGAAAAAAGAAGAACTAAATATTCTTGATTCAGATGAAATGACAGATGAAATTATTAATCAAAGAGAAGAAGTTAATGCACAAATTGCTGCATTAAATGAATTAAAAGAAATGGCTAAATCTTATGGTTTTGATATTTCTGTACCTGCTTCAAATGCAAAAGAAGCTTTCCAATGGTTATATTTTGGT
Source organism: uncultured Clostridia bacterium (assembly GCA_944390395.1). GTDB lineage: Bacteria > Bacillota > Clostridia > TANB77 > CAG-508 > CAG-273. The sequence continues at coordinate 3,982 of CALXPY010000025.1, forward strand.
TATTTAGGAGCTATAAAAGATCAAAATGGTGCTGCAATGAGCTTAGGTAGAACATCTACTTTCTTAGATATATATATTGAAAGAGATTTAAAAAATGGAACTTTAACAGAAGAATTAGCTCAAGAATTAATGGATCAATTTGTAATGAAATTAAGATTGGTACGTTTCTTAAGAGCACCTGAATACAATGCACTATTTAGTGGAGATCCAGTTTGGGTTACTGAAAGTATTGGTGGTATGGGAATTGATGGTAGAACTTTAGTTACTAAAAACTCTTTCAGAGTATTACACACATTAGTAAACTTAGGTCCTGCTCCAGAGCCAAACTTAACAGTTCTTTGGTCAAAGAATTTACCACAAGCATTCAAAAACTTCTGTGCAGACATTTCTATAAAAACTTCATCTATTCAATATGAAAATGATGATTTAATGAGAATTACTTTAGGAGATGACTATGGTATAGCTTGCTGCGTTTCTGCTATGAAAATTGGTAAACAAATGCAATTCTTCGGTGCTAGAGCTAACCTTGCAAAAGCATTGTTATATGCAATTAATGGTGGTAGAGATGAAAAAACAGGTAAACAAGTTACTCCAAAATTTGCACCTATTACTTCTGAATACTTAGACTATGATGAAGTAGTTGAAAAATTTGATAACATGATGGAATATGTTGCAAAAATTTATATTAAAGCTTTAAATATGATTCATTATATGCATGATAAATATTCTTATGAAGCTTTAGAAATGGCTTTACATGATAAAGAAAGAGACATATTAAGAACAATGGCATGTGGTATAGCTGGTCTTTCTGTTGCTGCAGATTCATTATCAGCAATAAAATATGCTAAAGTAAAAGTAATTAGAGATGAAACAGGTTTAGCTGTTGATTATCAAGTAGAAGGAGATTTCCCAAAATACGGAAACGATGATGATAGAGTTGATGATATAGCTGTTAATATCGTAAAAAGCTTTATGAAAAAACTTGAAAAACATCATACTTATAGAAATTCAAGAGCTACATTGTCTGTTTTAACAATAACTTCAAACGTTGTTTATGGAAAAAATACAGGAAATACACCTGATGGAAGAAGAGATGGAGAACCATTTGGTCCAGGTGCAAACCCATTACATGGAAGAGATACTAATGGTGCATTAGCAGTTATGAATACTATTGCAAAATTACCTTATGAATATTCAGAAGATGGTATTTCTTATACATTCTCTATTACACCTGCTACTCTTGGAAAAGATGAAGAATCTAAAGTTAAAAACTTATCAAATATGCTAGATGGTTTCTTTATTCAAACAGGTCACCATATAAATGTAAACGTATTTGATAGAAGCTTACTATTAGATGCTATGGAACATCCAGAAAATTATCCACAACTTACAATTCGTGTTTCTGGATATGCAGTTAACTTCGTAAAATTAACAAGAGAACAACAATTAGACGTTATTAACAGAACAATTCATGAAAGAATTTAATATGTATTTTTTAATACAATAATATTTATTTAAGTTTGCAACAAATCAATAATGAATAAATCATTGTATTTGTTGCAAATTTATTTTTGAAAGGATTGATTATAAAATGGAACAAGATGTAACAGCAAGAATACATTCTTTTGAGTCTTTTGGTACAGTAGATGGTCCTGGTATTAGATTTGTTATATTCATGCAAGGATGTTCTTTAAAATGTAAATACTGCCATAATAGAGATACTTGGGATTTATGTGGTGGTATGAAATATAGTTTAAATGAAGTTGTATTTAAAATAAAAAGATATAAAAACTACTTTATGCCAAGTGGTGGTGGAGTTACTGTTAGCGGAGGAGAACCTTTGTTACAGATTGATTTCCTAATTGAATTATTTAAGGAACTTAAAAAATTAGGTATTCATACTGCTGTAGACACTTCTGGAAACTTTGAAATTACCGATAAAGTAAAGGAAATAATAGATTTAACGGATTTATTTTTATTAGACATAAAATGTATAAATGACGATATATGCAAAGATTTAGTTGGTGTTTCAAATAAAAAAGAATTAGCTTTTGCCAAATACTTAAGTGATCATAATAAAGATATATGGATAAGACAAGTTCTTGTTCCAGGATATACAGACCATGAAAATGATTTAAAAAAGCTAAAAGAATTTGTTTCTAATTTAAAAACTGTTAAGAAAATAGAAATTTTACCTTATCATGATATTGGTAGATTTAAATGGGAACAATTAGGTTTCGATTATCCTTTGAAAGATATTAAACCTGCTACATCAGAAGATGTTAAAAGAGCTAAAGAGATTTTGGGTATAGAATAATAGTGAGCTTACCTTTAAATTTTACTATTCCTATTAAATAAAGAGTTATTAAAAAATAACTCTTTATTCTTTTACAATTTTCTTTAATCCAAATGTTATAAAATAAATTATTCCTAATATAATTACTATCATTGGTCCTGTTGGAATATTGTAATAATATGATAGTATTAATCCTATTATTCCCGAAAACATAGAAAATAAAATAGAAAATAGATGATAGCTTCTCATATTTTTACTTATATTCCTACTTGCTGCTGCTGGTAATATTAACAATGAATTAATTAATAATATACCTACCCATCTTATTGAAATCATTACAATTACTGCTATTAAAACAACAAAAATATTATCTATTAATTTTATATTTATTCCCCTACTTTTAGCAATTGACTTATTAATACTTATAATGTTTAATTTGTTGAACATAAAGTGCCAGAACAATATTACTCCAATAAAGGCGAATAACAAATAAAGAATTTCTGAAGTTGTAATACTTAATATATCCCCAACTAAATAACTTGAGTATTTGTTAAAATCCCCACTTTGTGCTAAAATAGCCAAACCAATTGCAATTGCTACAGAAGAAAAAACACTTATTATTGTATCTGCTCCATAAGTAGTTTTATTTTTTACATAGTTTAGTAATAGTGCAAAAACAATAGCAAATAATATCATTGAAATATTTATATTAAAGAACCCTAAGAGTACCCCTATTGCTATTCCAGTTAGTGCAGAATGACCTAATGCATCTGAAAAAAATGCCATTTTATTATTTACTACCATTGTTCCTAATATAGCAAAAATAGGTGAAATTAATAAAATAGCTAGAAAAGCATTTTTCATAAAGGCATAATCCATAAATTCAAAAGGTAATATTGTTTCTAAAATATTATATATTATTTCCATAATCTAATTCCCCAAATCTATTTTTAAACTCTAAACTTCCGAAATACTTCATTAGGTGTTCCTTCTTTTATTACTTCTTTATCTAATAATATAACTTTATCTGCATACTTTTTTACCAATTCTAAATCATGAGATACTAAAATAATAGACATATCATATTGTGTTTTAAGCTTATTTACAATTTTATAAAAATCTTTAATTCCATTTTTATCAATTCCAGACACAGGCTCATCCAATATTAATAAATTTGGTGCCGGCTTAGTAGCAATGGCTAGTAGCACTCTTTGTAACTCTCCACCAGATAAATCACCTATTCCCTTATTTATTAAATGGTCTACTCCAAATATTTTTAAATGAGCTTTTATTTCATTATATGCTTTGTTATCTTTTTTTAAATAAACTGGTACTTTACTAATACATGATGCAAACATATCATAAACAGTAGTAGGCATATTTTTTTCTACATTTATACTTTGTGGAACATACCCTATTTTAATTTTTTTAGTCAATTTAGACTTAATATCCATAAAAGTTATAGTTCCAGTATGTTCAACCTCACCCAATATTGCTTTTAATAATGTAGACTTACCTGCTCCATTTTTCCCAATAATTACTGTAAGTTCACCACAGTGAATATGAATATTTACATTTTTTAATACCTGCTCTTTTCCATATTTAACACTAATATTGCTAATCTTTGTACAATGTAAACCACATGCCTTATTTTCTTTCATGGTTTATACTCCTTATTTTATTTGTTCTAAAATTTGCAAATTTTCATTTATTATATTTATATAAGAATCTTTATCTATCTCACCAGTCATAGCTGAATTTAATCTATATATTTGAGCTCCTGTCTCATTCGCTATTGTTTCTGCATTTTGTAGATTATCATTTATATCTACAATAATATTATTTATATTTTCTTCTTTCATTGTATTTATAACATCTTTTAATTTATCTGCTGATAATGTACTTTCATTATGATCTGTTTCAATTGTTATTAAATCTAATCCTATATCTTTAGCTAAATATTCAAACGCTTCATTTAAGCATACTACTTTTTTGCCATTTAATTCTTGTAATTTATTTTTATAATTTTCTTTTATGTTTTCTAATTTATCTATGTATGCTTCTGTATTGTTTTTATATATTTCTGAATTTGCAGGATTATTTTCTATTAATGCATTTGATATTTCTTGTACTTGTTTTATGTTATTATCAATACTTGTCCACAAATGTGGATTAACACTTCCATCATCTTCTATCTTTTCAGAAATATTGGCACTGGTATCTACTATTTTTAAATTATTATAAGTATTTAATAATTTATCTATAAAATTTTCTAATCCTAATCCATTTTGTATAAATATATCTGCATTTTCTATTTTTCTCATATCTGTTGTTGTTAATGTGTAATCATGCAAACAACCAACATTTGTATCAGCCATGTTTAATACTTCCACATTGTTTGCTCCATCAGTAACATTAAGTGCCATTATATATATTGGATAAAATGATGTTACAATGGTATATTTGGAATCTATGTTTTCTTCTTTTTTATTATTCTGTGTAAATAAAAAAATTACAAATATTAATACTATTATTAATATTGTTATAAAAATAATTTTCTTCAACTTATTCTCCTCCAATTATTATATAATATCATTATTTTCTTATCATTTCAATATTTTCTCAAACTTTTCCCCTTCTCTTGTCATATAATATATGGGAGGGGTTTTATGAATTCTTGTGAACTAGTCACACTAATTTCTGCTGTTGCTTCAAGTATTTCTCAAAACAAGACTTCAGAAGAAATTGCTTTAATTGCAAGTATTTTAGTTCAATTAGGAGATACTCTAGCTACTATTTCTATACTAAAATCTAAGGAAGAAGAACAATAAAATCTACAATCTTTGTTAGACTGTAGATTCTATTTCGGTATAATTATTACTCTTGAGTATATGGTAATATAGCTATTTGTCTAGCTCTTTTTACTGCTAAAGTTATATCTCTTTGATGAATTGAACATGCTCCTGTAGCTCTTCTTGGAAGTATTTTACCTTTATCGTTGGTAAATTTCTTCATCTGCTCAGCATTTTTATAATCTAATTTTAAGTTTTTATCTGCACATAAAGGGCAAACTTTTTTTCTCATTCTTCTAAATTTTGGATTATAATCTTCATCATAGTTTTTATTATTTTTTCTATTATTTTTCTTTTCTGCCATATCTGTCCCCTCCGTCCTTTTTATAATCTTTTTATTACCTTAGAAAGGTAAATCATCTCCTGATGATATTTCAAAATCTGATGATGCACTATTATTTGTTGGCATTGCTCCAAAGGTTGGATCAAAAGTAGTTTCTCCACTACCTTCTTTTTTACTATCTGCAAAATATGCCTCTTCTGCTATAACTTCTGTTATATATCTTTTTTGTCCTTGTTCATCATCCCAGGTTCTTGTTTGTAATCTTCCTATAACAGCAACCTGTTGGCCTTTTTTAAAATATTTACTGCAGAACTCTCCAAGTTTACTCCAAGCAACAATATTTATAAAATCTGCTTGTCTTTCTTCTCCTGGTCTTGCAAATCTTCTATTAACTGCCAAACTAAAGCTTGCTACTAATGTATTATTTGTTTGTGTATATCTTACTTCAGGATCTCTTGTTAATCTTCCCATTAAAATAACTTTATTCATTTTTTTACCACATCTTTCTAAATAAGTTTTTTAATACATTATTCTGCTTTTACTACTATAAATTTTATTACTTCGTCAATAATTCTATAGTTTCTTTCTAGTTCAGCTATTAAACTTGGATTAGCTTCAAAATAAATTACTATATAATATCCTTCTTTATTTTTCTTAACTTCATAAGCTAATTTCTTTTTACCAAGTTCAGCAACTTTTTCTACTTTTCCATCACTATTAATTATATCTGTAAATCTTTGAACTAATGATTTTAGTTTCTCCTCTTCTACAGATGGATTAATAATGACAACACTCTCGTATTTATTCATTATTTTCACCTCCTTATGGCTTTATAACCTGCATCTAACATGCAAGTAAGGAAAAAAATAGCAATGCTATTTTTCTAACATTACTATTTTACCATACAAATACGCACTTTGCAACTATAATTTGTAAATTTTATGTGAAGTTTTAGAGATTATAATTAACTTTAAGAACTGATTTTTAAATATAATATAACTCGGAACCCAACAAAGCTATGAGTATTTGTATTTTGATTATTCCAGCTATTTCTATGTGCTGTATTAGTTCCACCTAATATAAATGGACTTCCCCCTCTAAAAACGCAATTATTTTCACCATTAAAAGAATATTCTGTAGTCCAATCATAACAATTTGTAGCCATGTCATTTACATTACATACCTCGTCTCCAAGTGTACCAGTATTAGATATACTATCTTGAACACATTGTTTATTATTTGCATAATTAGTATTTCCCATCTCTTGTATAAATACTATTGCTGTGTCCCATGCATAACTATTTGCCAAGTCACTTTCTACTCCTACATTACTATCATTATTATACATATTCCTGCTTATTTTTGCTGCATCTATCTGAGATACACAATTCCATAGCGTTCCTTGAGTTAGTGTTGCACTACTATCAGTTCTTATTGTACCTATTGATACTTTTGAAAATGGTTTATAATCTGCTACACTACTTCCACTTCCATAACTGGCTTCATATCGTGCTAAATAATAACCCCCATTATTTCTTACACTATCTACAAATTTCCCTAAATCTTTTGCTATTGTATTTAAGTAGGTATTTCCATCTGGATTTGATCTTGTTGCATATTCTTGATAATATGAATCTATTGTTACTAGTTGTTTATAGTTCTCTGGACTTTCTTCTGTGTATGCTAATTGAACTGGCGTTGGTGTTCCATTATTTGTATCAAACGTATATCTTCCTAATTGGATATCACTATAATTTGTTCCTGTATTATCTTTATATACTCTTCCTACTGGTATCCATACAAACTGGTTTCCATTTACATCTTGTATTACTATTCCTTCTGGCACTGTTGTTCCTTCCTCTTCCACTACCTCAAAGCCTTTTGGGATTGTTACTTTATTTCCATATTCATCTTCTACTGTTACTGTTTCGTCTTGTATTCCTGTGGTATCTTCTAATTTTGGTGGTTCTTCTGGTTCTGGATCTGGTATTTCTATATTACTTTCCCATTCTGAATTCATTATTTCATTTAATTCTTCTAACAAACTGTTTAGTTCTGCTTGATCATTTGCCACTGCATTATTCATGCTATTGGCTGCTTCCTTTGCTTTATTTATTATTCCATCCTCACTAAATACTGCATCTATTGTAACTCCTGCTAATATTAAAATTACTACTATTGTCACCGCTAAAGCTATTAACGTTATTCCTCTTTTCTCTCTTATACTCTTCATAAGTTATTCCTCCATTACTCAAAATAAAACTTTCCATTTATATAAAATTTCATTCTTTACGTGATAGTAATAATATTTTTTTCGTAGCGAGCTAGTGTGGGGACCGACTATTTAGAAACTGTTAAAATTTTGTTTCTCTAGCTTTAAATTTTGTTAACATTTGATTAAACAAAATTTTATACAGGTTCTTAAGAGTTGGGACGAGCAAGAAAAAACATATTATTACTATCACGCTCAAAGAATTATTTAATTCTTATATTTCATATATATCCACTTGTAAAATTCTTTAAACAAAGCGCACAAAAAGAACGCACCTTAATAATTAGATACGTTCTAAGCTTTACATAATATAATTTAAATTTAGGTACAAAAACTAAACCTGTCTTATTCTCTAAAACATAGCTCTCTCTCTCTCTCTCTCTCTACAACGTCAACGGTTTTAGCTTTCATACTTGTTTTTCTCCCTTCAATTCTTATTTTTTAATTATATATTCTTCAACTAATTTTATCAGTTCTTTTGCTGTCTCTATTTGTTTTAAAGTATCATCTGGTTTAACTATATATTCGTCGTCATAATCTGAATCTTCTCTTACAGAACTAGCTGCTGCTATTTTGCTCCCCATCTTTCTAGGAAAAATTTCTGGATATATATAATTTTTATTAAAATATCCCACTACATCTTTATGCCTTTTGAAGTCAATTGGTTCTAATGCTAAAACTGCTTTTATACTGTGGAATATCGAATAATATGCTCTATTATTCGCTCCTTTAAATTTGTTTACATTATACAATATTTCTGCTTCTTCTAGGTTTTCCTTAGCTTGTTCTAATCTATGTCTTGATAATTCTTTTGATATTTTAGGACTCACTTAATATCACTCCTTCATTTTGAACATTCATGTAAAAAGGCAATGCTTCTAGCCAATAATTAAACCTATCAATATTTTTAACTAATGGTGACAAATGAATATTGAATTTATTGTTCCACTCAATATTGTATGCTAATTGGACAATTTCACTTCTACATTGTACAATTTCATCATCTGTAAAATCTGTTAAAATCATAATATCTATATCAGAATTTTTATTAAAATCTCCTCTTGCATACGAACCATATAAAATAATTTTTTTTACTCTTTCTCCAAAAATTTTATTAACTTCTGTTATAAATTCATTAATAATTTTATTTACTTTTTCTGGAATTTTCTTCATAAATTCCTCACTTTCCATTACTCTCAAATTTTTCTTATTCATATAATATATTATAACATATATTTTTAATTTTGAAATAGTTTTTATTTAATCTTTCCTAAATATGTATTAATATCTTTTTTCTTGCTTGTCCAAACCATTAAGAATATGTAAATTTCAAATATACTTACTAGTAAAACTTAAAAAAAGACACTAAAAAAAGAACATGCTATATTTAAATAACACGTTCCGTAATTTACATAATATGTTTTAAATTTAGATGCAACAGCTAAACCAGTTCTATTCTCTAAAACATAACTCTTTACAGCTTCAACAGCTTTAGCTCTCATTCTTGTTTTTCTCATTGTCTTTTATAATTTTATTCTATATTAGCAAGTTAAAAAAGTCAAGGAATTTTATATCAAAATATTGCTTTTGGATTGAACTTTACTGGTAAATTGCATTTCACTCTTTGATTAACCTAAATTATTTTCAAGTATAATATTACTCTAAATGAATCGTAAACTGTTCTATCCGTTGAGTCATGTAAGTCATCTCTAATTTGTGGGGCATAATAAGAGCCACCATTCATATAATTTCCTCCTCTTACTACACATGGTAAAGCTTTGTTAAGGAACCAATTTGAATACTCTGTACTGTACTCTTGACAATTCGAAGCCATATCATGGATATTGCATACTTTATCTCCTATTGTCCCTGTATTTTTCCTTGAGGTATTTATGCTATGCTTATTAGCATAAATATCATTTCCCATTTCTTGTATAAATACTATTGCTGTATCCCACGCATAGCTATTTACTAAATCACTTTCTGCTCCTACATTACTATCATTATTATACATATTTCTGCTTATTTTTGCTGCTTCTATTTGCGTTACTTTATTCCATAAACTTCCTACTGTTGCTGTACTAAATGTTGTTGATGTTGAAACTTTTGATAATGGCTTATAGTCTGCTACAGTACTTCCACTTCCATAACTTGCTTCATATCTTCCTATATAATATCCATAGTTTCTTTTTACACTTTCTACAAAGCCCGCTAAATTTTTTGCTATCGCATTTAATGCATCTGCTCCATCTGATACTATTCCATCTGGATTTTCTCTTGTTGCATATTCTAGATATTCAAATTCAACATTATCTTTTAAGATAATAAGTCTCTCATAGTTTTTTGGACTTTTTTCTGTGTATGCTGCTTGTACTAATGTTGGTGTTCCGTTAGTTTCATCAAAAGTATATCTTCCTAATTGTATGTCACTATAATTATTTCCCGTACCATCTTTATATACTCTTCCTACTGGTATCCATACAAATTGATTTCCATCTTTATCTTGCACAACTATTCCTTCTGGTACTGTTGTTCCTTCTTCTTCCACTACTTCAAAGCCTTTTGGGATTGTTACTTTATTTCCATATTCATCTTCTACTGTTACTGTTTCGTCTTGTATTCCTGTTGTATCTTCTAATTTTGGTGGTTCTTCTGGTTCCGGATCTGGTATTTCTATATTACTTTCCCATTCTGAATTCATTATTTCATTTAATTCTTCTAACAAACTGTTTAGTTCTGCCTGATCATTTGACACTGCATTATTCATGCTATTTGCTGCTTCTTTTGCTTTGTTTATTATTCCGTCTTCACCTAACACAAAACTTATTGTAACTCCTGCTAATATTAATAATACTACAATCGTTACTGCTAAGGCTATTAATGTTATTCCGTTTGATTTTTCTTTTATGCCTTTTAAATTTTTTTCCATTTTTTCTTTTTCCTCCTTCATTCTTCTATGCTATTTTTTGTTTATTTCTTATATTTTATCTTTTGTTTTTTCTCCTTTTATTTTTTCATTAATACTTATAGTCTTTACATTTTTTGCTTTTCTATACATTTTCTGGAAAGTCCATTATTGCTTTCTTTTACATTTCTTATATCATATTTCTTTTTTATTTACCAGAAACCTATAAGTTTAAATTTTTTACTTATTTATATAAAATTTGACTTTTTGAATTATTACATCATACTCATAAAATTATTTGATTTCTCTATTTCAAATGTATCCACTAGTAAAATCCTTTGAAAAAAGCGCACAAAAAGAACGCACCTTAATAATTAGATACGTTCTAAGCTTTACATAATATAATTTAAATTTAGGTACAAAAACTAAACCTGTCTTATTCTCTAAAACATAGCTCTCTCTCTCTCTCTCTCTCTACAACGTCAACGGTTTTAGCTTTCATACTTATTTTTTCTCCCTGTCTTTTATAACTTTATTCTATATTAACATATTACAAAAGTCAAGACTTATTATGTTGATTTTTATTGTATTTAAAATGAAACTTTTAGGTATTTCAACTAAAATTTCTAATAGATTCTAAAAAAATCCAATTTATATCAATCTATATAAAGTATAACCCTAAAGGAATACATTTCAAATTGAGTTGTTACCCCTTCATAATTTCTACCAGATGCAAAATGAGAAAAATTAGAGTCTCCACCTCTGAGTTCACAAGGATAAGCATGATTATTACTTTTAAAAGAGCAATATTCTGTACTCAATTCATAGCAATTTGAAGCTACATCGTAAATATTACATACTTTGTCTTCAGATGTTCCCGTATTAATTATTTGCTCATTCCATGTGTCTTTACTAGCATAATTAGTATTTCCCATTTCTTGTATAAATACTATTGCTGTATCCCACGCATAACTATTTACTAAATCACTCTCTACTCCTACACTACTATCATTATTATACATATTTCTGCTTATCTTTGCTGCTTCTATTTGTGCTACATTATTCCATAAACTTCCCACTTTTGACTTACTAAATGTTATTGATACTGAAACTTTTGATAATGGCTTATAGTCTGCTACACTACTCCCACTTCCATAACTTGCTTCATATCTTGCTAAATAATATCCATAGTTCTCTTTTACACTTTCTACGAAACTTGCTAAATCTTTTGCTATCGCATTTAAGCCATCTAGTCCATCTGATGCTATTCCATCTGGATTTTCTCTTGTTACATACTCAAAGCAATCTTTTCCAGAATAATCTGGCACAGCAATCAATTGTTTGTAATTTTCCAGATTCTCTTCTGTATATGCTGCTTGTACTAATGTTGGTGTTCCATCTGTTGTGCTGAATGTATATCTTCCTAATTGTATGTCACTATAATTTGTTCCTGTATTATCTTTATATACTCTTCCTACTGGTATCCATACAAATTGATTTCCATCTTTATCTTGTATTACTATTCCTTCTGGTGCTGTTGTTCCTTCTTCTTCTACTACTTCAAAGCCTTTTGGGATTGTTACTTTATTTCCATATTCATCTTCTACTGTTACTGTTTCGTCTTGTATTCCTGTTGTATCTTCTAATTTTGGTGGTTCCGGATCTGGTTCTGGTATCTCTATATTACTATTCCAATTTGAACCCATTGTCTCATTTAATTCATTCAATAATTCGTTTAGTTCTGCTTCATCTTCTTTTACTAAATTATTCATTCTGTCAGCCGCTTCTTTTGACTTATTTAATATTCCGTTTTCTCCTAATGTTACATCAATCGTTACCCCTGCTAATATTAAAATAACAACTATTGTCACTGCTAAGGCTATTAATGTTATACCTCTTTTTTCTTTTATATTACTCATAAAATATTCTCTCCTTTAAATCTCATTAAATATCTTCTTTCTCATAATATGTGATAATATCTTTTTTCTCGCTCGTCCCAACTCTTAAGAATATGTATAAAATTTTGTTTGTAACATTATTTACTAAATTTAAAATATGTTATACAAAATTTTAACATCTTCTAAATAGTCGGTACCCACACTAGCTCGCTTCGAAAAAAATATTATCACTATTGTGGTTTCTAATTTCTGCCTTTTTTAATCTTGAAAATAATTCTTTATTTAAATTTTTAAAGCACTAATTTAGAAGCGTGTTATATATATTATTTGAAAAAACATGTGTCGACAGCCCTTTGAGGCGGGGGGTGACCCGTGAGCTTGGAGACCGTGTTTTTTAAAATAATATATACAACTTAGTTTGTACAGCAATTTTAAAAACAAAAATAAATTTTCATATATATCCACTAGTAAAGTCTTCTGAAAAAAGCTCACAAAAAGAACGCATCTTAATATTTAGATACGTTCTAAGTTTTACATAATATAATTCAAATTTAGGTACAAAAACTAAACCTGTTTTATTCTCTAAAACATAACTCTCTCTCTCTCTCTCTCTCTACAACGCCAACAGTTTCAGCCTTCATACTTATTTTTTCTCCTTTTCTTCTATAACTTTATTCTATATTAACAAATTACAAAAGTCAAGAAATTTATATAATTTATTATTTCAGAAAACTTTTAATTTATTTTATTCCAAATGCTGATAATCTAAAATATCCTTCTCCACTTGGTCCAAATCCTACTCCTGGTGTTCCTGCTATGCCTTCTTCTTCTAAGAGTTCATCAAAGAATTGCCATGATGATTTTCCTTCTGGTAATTTTAGCCATATATATGGTGCATTTATCCCTCCATATACCTTATACCCTTTTTCTATAAATCTTTCCCTTATTGTTTTTGCATTTTCCATATAAAATGCAATATTTCTTTTTATCTGTTTATATCCTTCTTCTGTATAAACAGCTGCTGCTCCTCTTTGTGTTATATACGAAACTCCATTAAACTTTGTTGATTGTCTTCTTCCCCATAATTTATTAATAAGTACTTTTTCTCCTTTTTTTGAGTATCCTATTAATTCTTTTGGTATAACTGTGTATGCACATCTAACTCCTGTGAAACCGGCAGTTTTAGAAAAACTTCTAAATTCTATTGCTACTTCTTTTGCTCCATCTACTTCGTAAATACTATGTGGTATATCTTTTTGAGTTATAAATGCTTCATACGCTGAGTCATAAAATATAATAGATTTATTTTCTTTTGCATAATCTACCCATTTTTTTAATTCTTCATATTTTAAAGCTGTACCTGTTGGATTATTTGGTGAGCATAAATAAATAATATCTGGTACTTCCTTTGGCAAATCTGGTACAAATTCATTTTCTTCTATAGACGGCATATATATTATGTTATTATATTTATCATTACCTTTATTATAATTTCCACTTCTTCCTCCTATTACATTTGAATCTAAATATACAGGATATACTGGATCTTGTATTGCCACTTTATTATTTGTATCAAATAAATCTAAAATATTACTTACATCACATTTTGCACCATCTGATATAAAGATCTCATTTACATCAAGTTCTATTCCTCTAGATTTATAATCCCATTCTACTATCTTGTTTCTTAAAAATTCATATCCTTGCTCTGGTCCATATCCCTTAAATTTATTTATATCTCCCATCTCATCGCAAGCTTTTTTCATTTCTTCTACAACATTTTTGCATAATGGTAATGTTACATCTCCAATTCCTAATTTTATAACTTTTTTATTAGGATGTTGATCTTCAAAATCTTTAATTTTTTTATTTACAATTGAAAACAAATAGCCTTCTTGTAAATTCAGAAAATTATCATTTATTTTTATCATAAAAAATTCTATTTCCTTTCTTCTTTATTATTTTTTATAATTATTATTCTTCTACTGTTTCTCCATTAAAAACTGTTATTGCTGTTCCTGTCATATAAACACATTTATCTTTTTCTTCCCATAATATCTGTAATGTTCCTCCCAGTAAATGTACATTTATCTTTCTATTAGTTAGATTATTTAATATACATGCAACAGTAGATGCGGAAGCTCCTGTTCCGCAAGCCAATGTTTCTCCAGTTCCTCTTTCCCAAACCCTCATTTTTATATTATCTTTATCTATTATTTCCACAAATTCTACATTTGTTCTGTTAGGAAATATTGGATCGTTTTCTATAATGGGACCATATTCATTAATATCAATTTCATTTAAATTATTCACTATAGTTACAGCGTGTGGATTTCCCATTGAAATACAAGTAAATTTAAATTCTTTATCTTCAGCTTTTAAATATATGTTATTTGAAGATACCTTTTCTAAATTTAGCGGTATTTTTTCTGGTTCTAATATAGGTTCCCCCATATTGACTGTGACAGTTTCTACTTTTTCATTCATTACATTCAACCTTATTTTTTTTATTCCAGACAGAGTTTCTATTGTTAGATCTTTTTTATTACTTAATTTATTGTCATATATAAATTTTCCGACACATCTTATTCCATTTCCACACATTTCTGCTTCTGTACCATCACTATTAAACATTCTCATTTTAAAATCTGCTATCTTACTTTTAGTAATTAATATTATTCCATCTCCACCAATTCCCGTATGCCTATTACTTAATTTTCTTGCTAACTCCTTAGGATTGTTTATTTTATTATTCTTAGTGCAATCAAAATATATATAGTCATTCCCTAAACCATGCATTTTAGAAAATCTCATAATAAAACCCCTTTTTAATACTATGACTTTTATTTTTGTTTTATACTTAATATTTTTATTCCTTATTAGCTACATTTATTAATATTTGTTTGCCATATTATGTAAAATATAGTATAATATAAAAGATGCGTTATGCATTAATAATATATTTCACCAAAATCTGTCAATTGACAAGGAGGTCATTGTATGAAAGAGTATTTAAAGCACAATTATCACTGCTCAATCTGTGGCAAAGCTGGCGTAAAATTGTGGCGTCCATATTTACATACTGAGCCACTAATCTGTGCAAATTGTGCAGAAGAACGGCAAGCTTTAAGGAAGTACAATGTGTGTAATTGGGAACATTCTAAGTGTGCCATTGTAGGCATACTTACAGGTAAAGAAGCATTTCTTGATAAATGGATAATTAATGATAAAGGACAAATTCCATCACCTTTTGGTCCAGAACCAGAAGGTGTACCAAATTTAATGACTTATAAATTGTTGGTAGATTTACGAGACTATTATAAGGAAAAGTCTCCAATAGTTATAACACTAATACCAGCAATACCAGATGACAATGGAGAGTTTTTTGGATATACTTCTTTGCCACAGCAAGCTTCATTATGGTGGGAAAACTTACCAACACATTAACTTGGTAAAAGGAATGGCTGTATTTTTGTACAGTCATTCTTTTTTAATTCAATTGAAAACTTTTACGAAATTCTCTATTAGATTAAAAAATTCACTAACAGATGCCATCAATTTGTATTCTAAATATGATGAATTCTTTTTAATAATTCCATAGAAATCAAAAAAAAGAGGAAAAAATAAAAAAATTTGTAAAATGTATTGACAATTAATTTAAAATCTAGTATACTAAGTAAGTCAAAGGAAATGGGCGCATAGCTCAGCTGGGAGAGCATCTGCCTTACAAGCAGGAGGTCATAGGTTCGAGCCCTATTGC
>CALXPY010000026.1 GCA_944390395.1 uncultured Clostridia bacterium
CATTATTATCACCACTGAGATTTTAACATATATTTGCTTATATTACAATTTTGTAATATTTTATGAAATTACCCTGGTATTTGCACCAAAATACAGAAGAAAAGTATTTTATGAAGAGAAAAGATTAGAAATAGGACAAATATTAAGACAATTATGTGAATGGAAAAGAATAGGGATAATAGAAGCAGAAGTATGTCCAGACCATATTCACATGTTGATAACAATACCTCCAAAGTACAGTGTATCAAGTGTAATGGGATTTTTGAAAGGAAAGAGTAGCATAATGATATATAGCAGATGGGGGAATATGAGATAAAAATATAGAAATAGAGAATTTGGGTGTCGGGGATATTATGTAGATACAGTAGGAAAGAATACAAAGAAAATAAAAGAATATATAGCCAATCAACTGAGAGAAGATAAATTGAGCGACCAAATGACAATAGAAGAAATAGACCCCTCTAAGGCGTAGCGACTGACGATTGCAAAAGTCAGTCGCAAAGGCCACTTTAGTGGAAGCCAGTAGAAAAGCCTTTTAGGCGGAAAGGAAAAAACACCACCTATGCTGGTGGAAATTTATTTACTAGTAGAACCAAATCCTCCTTGTCTTTCACCTTCTGCGTTATCATTATCTGCTAAATAATATTTTTGGAAAATTCCTTGTCCTATACATTCACCTTTTTTTATTGTTATATCTTCATCTTTTACATTATAAAAAGCGAACATAATATGACCATCATTTTCTGGATTATTATAATAATCACAATCTATTATTCCCACGCTATTTGCCATTACTAATCCTTTTTTCTTTGGATTAGAACTTCTATTACATAAAAGCAAATATTCATCATTTGGCATATATGCTTTTATACCTGTTTTAATTAATGTTGGAATATTTTTATTAGCTGAAATAACTACATCTTCTGCGGCTTCTATATCATATCCAGCAGAATGTTTAGTTTTCCTAATTGGTAAGTTTATATTTTTATCTTCCCAACCCTTAGCCACTTCAAAGCCTCTTATTTTTTCCATTTATTTCATCCTTTCTCGTATTATATATTAATAATTTACGAACTCATTATAATTGATTTTATTTCTGTATGTCAATAGTTTAATTTTTATAAATTTTGAAAAGGGGACGCTTCTTTTTCCAGATTAAAATTTAAACTCTACTTCTACTATTTTGTTTTCTAAATTTTCCTCTGTTTTTTCCTTTACCATTATGTAATTTGTTGTATGTCCCTTCATATATTCTCCTTCTCTTTCTTCAAATAATACTTTTACTTTTTTACCTATATAAGTATTATTATATTCAGCCTCATTTTTGTTAGACATTTCTATTAATTTTTTGCTTCTTTCTTCTTTTATATTTCCATCTATTTGTTCTTTCATTTTTGCTGCTACTGTTCCTTTTCTTGGAGAATATTTAAATACATGCATTTTATAAAATTTAATTTCATCTAAAAAATTATATGTTTTTTCAAATTCTTCTTCTGTTTCGCCTGGAAAACCTACTATTATATCTGTTGTTAACAATACATTTTCGAAATATTTTCTTAGTAATTTAACCACTATTCTAAATTCTTCTGTAGTATATTTTCTATTCATTCTTTTTAAAGTTTCATCACATCCACTTTGTAAAGATAAATGAAAATGATCACATATTTTTTCTAATTTAGATAATCGTTTTACAAAATCTTCTGTAATAATAGTTGGTTCAAGTGACCCTAATCTTATTCTTTCTATTCCATCTATTTTATTTATATCTTCTAATAAGTCAATTAATTTATATTCTTCTTTAAAATCTTTTCCATAAGAAGCTATATGAATACCAGTTATTACAACTTCTTTTATGTCTTTTTTTGCAATTTCTGTTATTTCTTTTAATATACTTTCTTTATTTCTACTTCTTACTCTGCCTCTTGCATACGGAATTATACAATATGAGCAAAATTGGTTGCATCCATCTTGAACTTTTATTACAGCTCTTGTTTTTTCTGTATATGTTATGCTTCCGAAGTCAACAAATTGTGTATCATATTTTAAGTCAGAAATATCTATTTTTTTATTTCTATTTTTCATGTATTCTTCAACATAATTTACAATGTTATTTTTTTCATTTACACCTAATATTAAATCTATTTCTTCTATTTTAGATAAATCATCTTTTGCCACTTGAGCATAACATCCAACTGCAACTAAAACAGATTCTTCATTTAATTCTTTTACTCTTCTAATCATCTGTCTAGATTTTTTATCTGCCATATTAGTAACTGTACAAGTATTAATTATATACACATCTGCTTTATCTTCAAAATCAACTACTTCATATCCTGCTTCTATAAACTTTTGCATCATCGCATTTGTTTCGTACTGATTTACTTTACAACCGTAATGTGCAAAAAGCCACTTTTCTATTTTCCATCATAATTCTCCTTAAAATAATATCATTTTTCATTTTAACATATATCTTATAAGAATTCAATTACTCTAATAGTTTAAGTTAGTATAAACTTTTAGAAAAACTGAATAAAAAAACATAAAATGAGAATAAAAAAGTTAGTAGCAAAAATGGATATGCTATTGTTACAAGAAAATTTGAAATTTGACAAATATACTAAATAATAGTATAATATTTAACAGTTGTTACCAAATATGGTAAAGAAGAGATTTATATAGTATTTATTTTTGAATAAGTATAATTAGTTGAACGGTGAAAACAAAAATATTGTTCTTAGTGCGGTTTTTTTAAAAACATTATTTTCGTGATTAAAATTTGTATTTTATACCAATAATTATAGTAATATACGTTGATTGTACGTTAGTAAAAACAAAGCTATTTTTGTAAATAAAAATAGTATGTTTTTTGTATGAAAAAATTATGCATATATAAATTAAAAAAAGAAAAGGAGAGGATTTAATATAATGACAAAAGAAATAAAACAAAAGCAAGATGAGAAAAATGTGCTTAGAAAAAAAAGAGAACAAAGACATTTAGGAGAAAATAAAAAAGAAGAAAAGGAGAAAGGAGGAAGAATTAAAAGAGTAAATAAGGCAAACAGAGAAAAAGATAATAAAAGAAGTGCCAATAATAGAGAAATAACTAAATTTAAGTTTAAAGGAGAAAACTTAAAAATAATACCATTAGGTGGATTACATGAGATAGGAAAAAATATAACAGTTTTTGAATATGGAAATGAACTTGTTTTAGTTGACTGTGGATTAGAGTTTCCAGAAGATGATATGTTAGGTGTAGACTTAGTTATACCAGACATAACATATTTAGAGAGAAATAAAGAAAAAATAAAAGGATTAGTTATAACACATGGTCATGAAGACCATATAGGATCAATTCCATATATATTAAAACAAATAAATATGCCTATTTATGCAACACCATTAACAGTGGGACTAATAAAAAATAAATTAGAAGAACATCATTTGGAAAGAACAACAACATTAAATACAGTTCTTCCAGGAGAAACTGTAAAATTTGGAAATATAAGTGTAGAATTTATAAGAAGTTCACATAGTATTCCAGATTCAGTTATGTTGGCAATAAAAACACCTGTTGGTGTAGTACTTCATACTGGTGACTTTAAAATAGATTTTACGCCTATAGATGATAACATTATGGATTTAGGAAGAATTGCAGAGTTAGGAAATGAAGGAATACTAGCTCTTTTATCTGATAGTACAAACTCAGAGAGAAAAGGTTATACAATGTCAGAAAGATCAGTTGGAGATGTAATGGATAGATTATTCTTAAATACATCTAAAAGAATAGTTGTTGCTACATTTGCTTCAAACGTTCACAGAGTACAACAAATAGTAAACTCTGCAATAAAATATAAAAGAAAAGTTGCTGTATGCGGTAGAAGCATGCAAAACATGATAGAAACAGCTAGAAAATTAGGTTATATACAGGCACCAGATAACGTATTTATAGATATAGACATGATAAAGAACTACAATGATGAACAATTAGTTATTATAACAACAGGAAGCCAAGGAGAAACAATGTCTGCCTTAACAAGAATGGCAGCAGGAGAACATAAAAAAGTTGTTATTACGCCAAATGATTTAGTAATAATTTCTGCAACACCAATTCCTGGTAATGAAAAATATGTTTCAAAAGTAATAGATGATTTAATGCAAATAGGAGCAGAAGTAATTTATAGTTCATTAGAAGCTATACATGTATCAGGACATGCTTGCCAAGAAGAACAAAAATTAATATTAGCATTAGCTAAACCTAAGTATTTTATACCAGTGCATGGAGAGTATAGACAATTAAAAGCACATGCGGAAACAGCTAAACAATTAGGAATAGAAAGTAAAAATATATTCTTAATGGAAAATGGTAGAGTACTTGAAATAAATGAAGAAGAAGCTAAATTTACGAACTCTGTACCATCTGGAAAAGTATTAGTAGATGGATTAGGTGTAGGTGACGTTGGAAATATTGTATTAAGAGATAGACAACATTTGTCACAAGATGGATTAATTGTTATTGTAATGACAATGGACTCTAATACAGGAGAAATAATTTCTGGTCCAGATGTAGTTTCAAGAGGATTTGTATATGTAAGAGAATCAGAAAATCTTATGGATGAAGTAAAAAAAGTCGTAAGAGAAGAAGTAAGAAAATGCGAAGAAAGACGTATAAAAGATTGGGCTACAATAAAATCTTCTGTAAAAGATACATTAAGAGACTATATATTTACAAAAACAAAAAGAAACCCAATGATATTACCAATTATTATGGATGTATAGGAGATTAAGGAGGAAAAATAAAATGGATTATAAAGATTTAGCAGATTTAATATTTCCAGAGGCTAAGCCAATTTCATATTATGAGGAAAAATATCCAGAAAGAAATTTACCAGAAGGTGCAATGGTAGTTAGATTTGCACCAAGCCCTACAGGTTATGTGCATATTGGTGGATTATATCAAAGTATTATAGGAAGAACTTTAGCAAACCAGACTAAAGGTGTATTTATATTAAGAATAGAAGATACTGACCAAAAAAGACAAATTGAGAATGGCGTAGTACAAATAGTTGATGCTTTAAAAGATTTTAATATTGAATTTGACGAAGGTATGATAAATGAAACAGAAGAAAAAGGAAACTATGGACCATATAAACAAAGTGCTAGAAAGGATATATATCAAGCTTATGCTAAATATTTACTAGAGCAAGGAAAGGCATATCCTTGTTTTGCAACACCAGAAGAATTAGAAGAAATGAGAGCAAAACAGGAAGCAGCAAAATTAAGAACTGGATATTATGGAGTTTGGGCAAAATATAGAAATTTACCAGTTGAAGAAGCAATTAAGAAAATTAAAAATGGTGAAAAATATATAATTCGTTTTAAATCAATGGGAAACGAAGAAAGAAAAATTAAACATCATGATGTTATAAAAGGAAATATAGATTTTCCAGAAAATGATCAAGATATAGTTATTATTAAAGGAGATGGACTTCCAACATATCATTTTGCACATGCAGTTGATGACCATTTAATGAGAGTAACACATGTTATTCGTTCTGATGAATGGGTATCTTCAATACCTTTACATTTAGAGTTATTTAGGGCATTAGGATTTAAGGCGCCTAAATATGCACATACAGCTCCAATTATGAAAGATGATAATGGTAAAAAAAGAAAAATTAGTAAAAGAAAAGATCCAGAAGCGGCAGTAAGTTACTATCATGAACAAGGAATCCCATCAGAAGCAGTTAATGAATATTTATTAAATATTGCTAATTCAAATTTTGAAAGCTGGAGAAGAGCAAATAAAGACAAAGATATCTCTGAATTTAAATTTGAAATTAATAAAATGAGTGTTAGTGGAGCTATATTTGATTTAATTAAATTATTGGATGTTTCTAAAAATGTAATTTCTAAATATAGTAAAGAAAAAGTGTATGCAGATGCTTTAGAATGGGCAAAGAGATATGATGAAGAATTAGTAGAAATGCTAAATAATAAAGAGTATTCTTTAAAAGTTTTAGGAATAGAAAGAGGAAATCAAAAACCAAGAAAAGATATTGCTAAATGGTCAGATATTAAACACTGTATAATTTATATGTATGAAGATAAATTCTTTAATTCTGATGAAACTTATGATTTTGGAAAAATTTCAGATAAAGATGAAATAAAGAAAATATTAAAATTATATAAAGAAAAATATTTTAATATAGAAGACGATAAACAAACATGGTTTGATAAAATGAAAGATTTGTCAGAAGAATTAGGATATGCAAGGGAAGTTAAAGAATACAAACAAGATCCAGAAAAATGGCCAGGACATGTAGGAGATATTAGTACAGTATTAAGAGTAGCACTTACAAAAAGGCAAAACACACCAGACTTATATGAAATAATGCAAGTACTTGGAAAAGAAAGTATAGAAAAAAGATTAGAAAAGGAATATAAATAATTATGGAATATAATATAGGTGACATAGTAAGAACCAAAAAAGAGCATCCTTGTGGATCAAAACTTTGGGAAATCACTAGAGTGGGTGTAGATTTCAAATTAAAATGTTTGGGATGCGGACATGTAGTTACTTTGGAAAGACAAAAAGCTTTAAAAATAATAACTAAAAAAATAGAAGGAGGGCGTGGATAAAATCCACACCCTCTTTTGAAGTTAAGCGATGTCAACAAAATTTGAGATACTGTTCCATACATTTTCAATATATATTTTTCTTTCAGAAGAGAATGGTAAAAATTTTATATCTTTTAATGGATTTAAAATTTTTTGTAAATTCTCTACTTGAGCATCTACTTTTGTAACAGCAATTTTATCTGCTTTATTTGCTATTATTATACATGGTAAATTAGAATTATTAACAATATAATTGTACATAAGTTTATCATTTGCAGATGGTTCATGTCTAATATCTATAAGAAAAATTATTAAGGCAATATTTTTACCATTTTGCAAATATTGTTCTATAAACTTTCCAACTTTTTCTTGCTCAACTTTAGACATTTTACTGTAGCCATAACCAGGAAGATCTACAAAATAAAATTTTTCATCAATATTATAGAAATTTATTTGCCTTGTTTTTCCTGGTTCACTACTAGTACGAGCTAGTTTTTTTCTATTTACCATAGTATTTATAAAAGAAGATTTACCAACATTTGATTTACCAACTAAAACAATTTCTGGCAAATTATCTGTTGGATATTGTTTTGGACTAACTGCAGAAATTTTAAATTGAGCATTTTTTACTAACATAAATTTCTCCTTATTTTTTTGGAATTAATTTTGCTGTTCCACCCATATATGGTCTTAACACTTCTGGAATATTAATACTTCCGTCTGGATTATAATTGTTTTCCAAAAATGCTATTAACATACGTGGAGGAGCTATTACTGTATTATTTAAAGTATGAGCATAATAATTTCCTTTATCGCCTTTTATACGTATGCCTAATCCACGAGATTGTGCATCTGTTAAATTTGAACAGCTTCCTACTTCAAAATATTTTTGTTGACGAGGGCTCCAAGCTTCAACATCACAACTTTTAGCTTTTAAATCTGCCAAGTCACCACTGCAACATTCTAAAGTACGAACAGGAATATCTAAACTTCTAAATAATTCTACTGTGTAAGACCACATTTTATCATACCATTCATAACTTTCTTCTGGTTCACATACAACAATCATTTCTTGCTTTTCAAATTGATGGATTCTATAAACTCCACGTTCTTCTATTCCGTGAGCGCCTTTTTCTTTTCTAAAACATGGAGAATAAGATGTCATTGTATAAGGTAATTCTGATTTTGGAAGTATTTGATCTTTAAATTTACCAATCATTGAATGTTCACTAGTTCCAATTAGGTATAAATCTTCACCTTCTATTTTGTACATCATTGCATCCATTTCTTCAAAACTCATAACACCAGTTACAACATCACTACGAATCATAAAAGGAGGAATACAATAAGTAAATCCTTTATTTATCATAAAATCTCTTGCGTAAGAAATAACAGCTGAATGTAATCTAGCTATATCACCAACTAAGTAATAAAAACCATTACCAGCAACTCTACGAGCAGAATCTAAATCAATGCCACATAATTTTTCCATAATATCAACATGATATGGAATTTCATATTCTGGCACAATAGGTTCACCATATTTTTGAATTTCTACGTTTTGACTATCATCTTTACCAATTGGAACTGAATCATGAATTATATTTGGAATTTTCATCATTCTTTCTTTAATTTCTTCTGCGTATTTAGCTTCCAATTTTTCATTTTCTACAAGTTGTTCATTAATAGATTGAACTTCTTTCTTTATATTTTCAGCTTCTTCTTTTTTTCCACTTTTCATTAAGTTACCAATTTCTGAACTTAATGAATTTCTTTTCATTCTAAGTTCATCACCATTTAATTTTATTTGTCTATTTTTATTATCTAATTCTAAAACCTCATCAACTAATGTAAGTTTATGATCCTGAAATTTCTTTTTTATATTTTCCTTTACTAGTTCAGGATTTTCTCTTAAAAATTTAATATCTATCATAAAAACCTCCTTAAAATATAAAGAATAGAATAAAAAAACTCACCCTTTAAATAAAGGGTGAGCTAATATCCCACGGTACCACCTTAATTATCAAATAATATATTTGAAACTTTATTATGCCTATAACCGAGCATAAAACGGTTTTGCTTTCACAAAAACTCCGAAAGTAGATTCGTAAGGATTTTATTAACCATTTTCACCAACCATGGTCTCTCTTTAATAAAATTTCACTTATTACTATTCTTTCATAAAACGCTTTATTTTTATTATGTTCTATATTATATCATAATATGTATATAAAAAGCAAGATGTTTAAAAAAATTGTAAAAATGCTTACAGTTTTTTCATGTTTTGGTATAGAAAGCAAAAAAATGAATATAATGTATATAAAAAGATTTATGCATTTGAAAGGAATGAAATAAAAAATGAGTGGTGGAGAATATATAAAAGAGAAACTTATAATTGATAAGACAGAAGAAGAAAAGAAACTTGAATTAATTATAAGTATAATAAAAACTAAGAGAGAGTTAGAAAGTAATAATAAAAATTTTGAATATGCAGAAGAAGGGTTAATAGATTATTATTCATATCAAATAAAAGCAGATCAAGCAAAATTAGATTATTTGGTAAAAAAAGCAAAAGAAAAGGGAATAATTTTAGATATGATAAATGAAATATATTTAAACAAAAATAAAGTTATATAAGTAATATTTATCCAAATTTAATCATAATTATTTATTATATAAATATTATAATTTATATAAGGAATGGTGATTAATTTGGATTTTAATGTAATAATAACTTTTATAGTTTGTATATTATTTTTAGTAATATTAGGTAAAATATTTGTACTACCATTTAAAAGTATATTAAGGTTGATAGGCAATTCAATAATGGGTGGGCTTATTATATATATTATAAATCTTATAGGAGGTTTGTGGGGATTTCATATAGGGTTAAATCTAATAACATCTATTTTTGTAGGAATATTAGGTATACCAGGTGCTGTTTTGTTAATAATATTAAAATTTATAATATGAAAAAAGTGCGTTAAGAAATTAATAATTTCATTAACGCACACTTTTCTTATTCAACTGTAACAGATTTTGCAAGATTTCTTGGTTTATCAACGTCCAATCCTTTATTTTTTGAGATATAATAAGCTAGTAGTTGTAATGGAACAACAGATAAAATAGGCGAAATTAAAGGATTTGTATTTGGTATGTTTATAACGAAATCAAAGTGTTTGTTAGTTAAGTTTTGATTTGTTATAACAAGAGTTTTTGCACCACGAGTAATTACCTCTTGAATATTACTAATTGATTTTTCTACTAAACTTGGATCTGTTAAAATACTTACTACAGTAATACCGTTCTCGATTAGGGCAATAGGTCCATGTTTTAATTCACCAGCAGAGTATGCTTCAGAGTGAATATATGAAATTTCTTTAAGCTTTAAAGATCCTTCTAATGCTACATTATAGTCAGTACCTCTACCTAAAAAGAACATATCCTTTTGAGTATATACTTTTTTAGCAAAATCTTTTATAGGTTCTAATTGATCTAATATAGTTTCAATTTTAACAGGAAGATCTAAAATATCAGCTTTTAAATCATTTAATAAATTAGCTGGTGTAGAATTTAGTATTTCTGCAAAATAAATTGCAAGTATTACTAATAATACTACTTGTGATGTATAAGCTTTAGTAGAAGCAACAGCAATTTCTGGACCAGCATGAGTATAAATAGTATAATTTGCTTCACGAGTTATAGAACTTCCAATTACATTGGAAACAGCTAAGGTTTTGGCACCTTTTGTTTTTGCTAATTTCAATGCTGCAATAGTATCAGCAGTTTCACCAGATTGACTTATATAAATACATAAAGTTTTATCATCTATAATAGGATCTCTATATCTAAATTCTGAAGCAATATCTACAGTAACAGGAATTCTGCAAAGTTTTTCTATTGCATTCTTTCCAGCTAGACCTGCATGCATAGCAGTACCACAAGCAACTATATAAATTTTATTTATACTTTGTAAATATTCCTTAGATAAATCTAAGTCGTCAAAAGAACATAACTCATTTAATTTTAGTCTTGAGCCAATTGTTTCTCTTATAGAATTTGGTTGCTCAAAAATTTCTTTA
This sequence comes from uncultured Clostridia bacterium, assembly GCA_944390395.1. Taxonomy (GTDB): domain Bacteria; phylum Bacillota; class Clostridia; order TANB77; family CAG-508; genus CAG-273. The sequence goes on from CALXPY010000026.1 coordinate 10,701, forward strand.
AGCATATAATCTTCAAAACCATCTTTTTCAGCAGCAGATGCATCCCATTCAATGTTTTTAACTGCTTTTGAATGAGATACTAAACTACTATCATAGAAATTAATATGATCTGTATATATTTCTGCATATTCATTATCATCTAATAGATAGAAATTTTTAGTATGAGAAAGTATAGCTGGAATATCAGAAGCTATATAATTTTCATTTTCACCTTTTCCTATTACTAAAGGGCTATCTTTTCTAACAACTATTACTCTATTAGGAAATAGAGGAGAAATTACTTCAATAGCATAGCTTCCTTTTAAATCATCAACAGCAGATTTTACAGCTCTTAAAAATACATTTTCATCTTTAATTCCATTTTTATAATAGTAATGAATTAAATTAGGAATTACTTCTGTATCTGTTTGAGAAATAAAAGTATAACCTTTTTCAGTTAAGAAATTTCTTAATTCATTATAATTTTCAATAATTCCATTATGTACAACAGCAAAAGAATTGCTATTATCTAAATGTGGGTGAGAATTTTCTTTAGATGGTTTACCATGTGTAGCCCATCTGGTATGAGCTATACCAATAGTTCCATTTAAATTATTTATTCCATCTATGTTATTTAAGTTATTAACCCTACCTTTATCCTTCATAACTACTATCTTATTATTTTCTAAAACTGCAATACCAGCAGAATCATATCCTCTGTATTCTAAAGATAAAAGTCCATTAATTAATATAGGTGTGGCTTTTTTATTTCCTATATAGCCAACTATTCCACACATAAAAATACCTCCTTAAATTAAGAAAGCACAACAAATCAAAGGTTACTATATTTAGCTTTGTTATATAATATTACTATTATTTTTTAACTAAATAATAATGACCGTAACCAATGCCATAGAGCCATCCGCCGAATATTTCGATAAACTCTAATCCTCGTCAACATATTAATATGTCCTGGCGCTTTAATTTAACAACCCTCCTATAAATTTTTTTATTTGAATTATATTGCTTTCTATTTATAACTCTATTATATTAACACAAAAGATAAAAAGTGTCAAAATAATATTACATTTATCCTAGCTTAAATGTAAAAACTAAAAAATAACAGAGAATAATCTCTGCTATTTTGTTGAATCAGAAAAGTCTAATTGATCTATAAAACTTTTAATGTATTCTGCTGATTTATTATACATATCTTTTTCTTTAGGTGTTAAAGGAATAGGTAAAGAAGAAACAATTCCATCTCTTCCAACACGAGCAAGACTACTAATATAAATATGTTTTTCCTTATCGTAGTTTGAAACAGGAAAATACGATTCTTCACCAGAAAGAATACAAGTAGTTAATTTAGTTAAACAATTAGAAACACCATAATGTGTTGCGCCAGTTCTTTTTAAAATTTCGTATCCAGCATGTTTTACTAAATTTTCTATTTCTTCTTTTTCAGTTTCGTTCAAATAAATGTCAATAGAATTATATTCATGTGTTTTTTCATCAAAAATTTTAACAGATGACCAAACTACAAATTGAGAATCACCATGTTCACCAAAAACATAACCAGTTATATTTTTAGCAGGAATATTTAATTTTTTACTTAAAAAATATTTTAATCTAGCTGTTTCTAAAAAAGTTCCAGAGCCTAAAATTTTATTAGGACTTGTTTTAGCATATTGCCAAGCAGAATAGCACATTACATCTAAAGGATTGCTAGCTATTAAGTAAATTCCACTAAACCCACTATTTTTAACTTCTGTAACAATACTTTTCATTATATTATCATTAGTTTTAAAAGATTCAGTTCTGCTTTCTTTTATTTCAGATTGGCTTGTGCCAGCTGTAATACATACTATACTTGCGTCAGAACAATCAGAATAATTTCCATTAATAATTTTTACTGAACTATTACAATTAATTGCAGCTTGACTAATATCTAAAAGATTACCTTCAACTTTCTCCTTATTAATATCAATTAGAACTAATTCATCTAACTTGTTATAAGTATTTAAAAGAGAAAAAGCATAGCTCATTCCAACAAAACCACAACCAACTATAGCAACTTTATTTCTCATCATAACCTCCTATATTAAAATATCAATAAAATATTATATAACTAATTACTAAAAAAATCTATATTATTATTCACATAAATTGTAAAAACTATGTAAATATGTTAAAATAATTATTAGTGAATGGAGGAAATTTAATAAATGTTTAACATAGAAGACGAACTAAAAAAATTGCCTAATAAACCTGGAGTATATATAATGCATGATAAAGATGATAAAATTATATATGTTGGTAAGGCAGTTTCTTTAAAAAATAGAGTTAGACAGTATTTTAGAAAAACTAATAAAACAAAGAGAATTGAAAATATGGTTTCTTTAATTGACCATTTTGAATATATTGTTACAGACAATGAATCAGAGGCTCTTATACTAGAATGTAACTTAATTAAAAAGAATATGCCTAAATTTAATGTATTATTAAAAGATGACAAAACATATCCATACATTAAAGTAAATGTAAAATCAGATTATCCAGATGTATACATGACAAGAAGAATTCTAAATGATGGAGCAAAATATTTTGGGCCATATGCTAGTGCTGGTGCAGCAAAAGAAATGATAGATTTTATAAAGTCTAAATTTAAAATAAGACAATGCAAAAATTTTAAATATAAAGATAGACCATGCTTGAATTATCATATAAAAAAATGTTTAGCACCATGTATGGGATATGTAAGTAAAGAAGAATATGGAAAACAAATTAGTCAAATAATAGATCTATTAGAAGGAAAAGTTTCTAAAGTTTTAAAAGATTTAGAAATAGAAATAAAACAAGAAGCGGAAAAATTAAATTATGAAAAGGCAGCGCAATTAAGAGACAAAAGATTGGCAATTGAAAGAATAGCTGAAAGACAAAAAGTGTCTAATATTTCTGAAAATGATATAGATGTTATAGGTATAGCGAGAAATGACTTTAGAATATGTATAGAAATATTTTTCGTTAGAAAGAGCAAAATGATTGGTAGAGAACATTACTTTTTAGATAATTTAGAGGACGAAGATGATAAGGAGATCCTTTCAAATTTTATAAAACAATATTATTTAGATAGTAAAGTAATACCACATAAAATATTAATAAAAGAAAATATAGAAGATAAGGAATTAATAGAAAATTTAATAAGTGAAAGAATTGGCAGAAAAGTAGAAATAAAATTCCCTCAAAAAGGTGAAAAATTAAAGTTTGTAGAAATGGCAGAAAATAATGCAAAAATAACTTTAAATAATAAAGAAAAGGATAAATATAGTGTTTTAAACGAATTAAAAGAAAAATTAAATTTAGAACATTTACCAAGAAAAATAGAAAGTTTTGATATTTCCAATATTTCTGGTCAATTTTTAGTAGCTGGCATGAGTGTTCTGCAAGATGGAATAGTAAAGAAAAATTTGGCAAGAAGGTTTAAAATAAAAACTGTTTTTGGACAAGATGATCCAAGATGTATGGAAGAAGTAATTACTAGAAGATTAAAACATTCTATAGAAAATGAGAATGGAGGATTTGGAAAATTACCAGACTTGATATTAGCTGATGGTGGAATTACACAAATTAGAGCTGCAAAAAATGCTATAAAAAAATATAACTTAAATATTCCAGTTTATGGTATGGTAAAAGACGATAAACATAGAACGAGAGCATTAATTGATGAAAATAGAAACGAAATAGAAGTATCAAGAGAATTATTAAATTTAATTACTAATTTTCAAGACAGTGTACATGATACCGCAATAGGATATCATAGAAAATTAAGAGAAAAAGAAACAACTAAATCAATGCTTGATAATATAGAAGGTATAGGCGAAGTAAGAAAAAGACAGTTATTAAAAAAATTTGGAAGTATAAAAAAAATTATCGAAGCAAGTAATGAAGAAATTGCAGAAATAAAAGGGATTAGTTTAGAACAAGCTAAAAAGATAAAAGAAAATCTACAGAAAATGTAAAATAATGTAATACGAAAATGAACATAAAAATTATAAAACATGAATATATATTTAATAGAAATGTATATTTATGGGGGGATTTTTATGGAATATGCAAAAGATATTATTTTTAATGTTAAGTATGATGAGGTTAAAAATACAATAGGAATAAAAAATAGGAAATGGACAAGCAGGTTTAAGGGAAAAATAAAAAAACATAAAATAATTAGTGTAGCTATTATAAGCCTAATTATAGCGATTATAGGAGATTGTATATTAATAACAAGTTTTATAAATTTATGGGGACAGCTAATGTAAATAAAAAAGTTGTTGCCCTGAGGAGGAAAAATGAACATAGCAAAAAATTGGAAAGATTACGAAATATTAGATATGGCAAATGGAGAAAAATTAGAAAGATGGAAAGATGTTATATTAGTAAGACCAGATCCACAAATTATTTGGAAAAACAAATCATTTCCAAATAAATGGAAGAATGCAAATGCAAAATATAAAAGAAGTAGTAGTGGAGGAGGACAATGGGAATATAATAAAAATATTCCTTCAAGTTGGAAAATAAAATATAAAGATTTAACTTTTAATATTAAGCCAATGGGATTTAAACATACAGGCCTATTTCCAGAGCAAGCATTTAATTGGGATTGGATGATTGATAAAATTAAAAGTGAAAAAAGACCAATAAAAGTATTAAATTTATTTGCATATACTGGAGGAGCAACAGTTGCTTGTAGTTATGCTGGAGCTTCTGTTTGTCACGTAGATAGTTCAAAAGGAATGGTTACGTATGCAAAAGAAAATATTCAAGCTTCTGGATTACAAGATAGACCAGTAAGATATATAGTTGATGATGTAGTAAAATTCGTAAATAGAGAAATTAGAAGAGGAAACAAATATGATGCAATAATAATGGATCCACCTTCTTATGGTAGGGGAACAAACGGAGAGGTTTGGAAATTTGAAGAAAATATTTCAGATTTAATAGAATTATGTATAAAAGTAATGTCAGATGATCCATTGTTTTTTTTAATTAATTCTTATACAACAGGAATTTCTAGTACAGTTTTAGAAAATTTACTCTCATTATATATTCCTAAAAAATATAATGGAAAATTTAGTTCAGGAGAAGTTGGACTACCAATGAAAGATTCTAAACTAATATTACCTTGTGGAATATATGGAAGATGGGAGAAATAGTTGTGGATAATGTGAATGTAATATATGAAGATAACCATATAATAGTTGTAGAAAAACCGGTAAATATACCTTCCCAAGGTGATAAAACAGGTGATATAGATATGCTTACAATAATAAAAGAATATCTTAAGAAAAAGTATAATAAACCAGGTAATGTATATTTAGGACTAGTACATAGATTGGATAGACCCGTTGGTGGAGTTATGGTATTTGCAAAAACTTCAAAAGCTGCAGCAAGATTAAGTGAAGAAGTAAGAGAAAAAATATTCAAAAAAACCTATTTAGTAATAGTAAATGGAAAGTTTAGTAAAGCCAAAGGAATATTAGAAGACTATTTGCTAAAGAATGAAAAAAAGAATATGAGTAAAGTTGTAAAAGAAGGTACCAAAAATAGCAAATTAGCGAAATTGGATTATGAAGTATTAAAATATAATGAAGAAACAAATTTATCTGTTTTAAAAATAAACTTACATACAGGAAGGCATCATCAAATTAGAGTACAGTTATCTAGCAGGGATCATAGTATATATGGAGATCAAAAGTATGGAGGGAGAGGCCATGGAAAGCAAATAGCTTTATGGGCCTATAAATTACAAATAGTACATCCAATATCAAAACAAACAATGGAATTTGTTTCAATACCAAAACAAGAAGGAAGCTGGAAAATATTAGAGGAAATAAATTTGAATTAAATTTATATAAAAATGTCATATATTTATATAAAAATAGAAAAGCAATTTTTAATATAATAAAAATTGCTTTTTTATATATGTAGATGAAAATGTTGTCGAAAAAAGTATATTATTGTCATGTAAGGAGTGGCAAAAATATGATAGATAAATTCTGTACATTCCTAGTTGAAAAAATAAAAAGTAAAGTAAAAGATATAGACGAAGAAAAAGAAATGGTTATTGACTTTGGGGTAAGATTAATATTTGGAGAGATGCCAAAAATTCTAATTTTATTCATACTTGGATTTTTATTTGGAATAGGATGGTATACGTTATTATTATTTTTCTTATTATCACCATATAGAAGTTTTACAGGAGGTTTCCATTTGAAAACACACTTAGGATGTATGGCTTCAACATTAGTCTTATACTTATTACCAATAGTATTTGCAAAAGTTTCTAATTTTCAATTAGAGTATATTAAGTATATATTAATAGGAATTACTCTAATAATGTCAATAGTATTTATAAAAAAATATGCTCCAGCAGATACGGAAAATATTCCAATATTAAGTAAAAAAGAAAGAAAATCTAAAAAAATAAAAGCATATGTTTATGTAGTTGTCCTATTAATGTTAAGCTTGTTTATTAAAGATAATGTTTTTTCATATATGTTAATCTATGGTATATTTTTACAAAATTTAACAATAACTCCATTTGCATATACTTTAACAAAATGTAAACACGGTTTTGATGTATATACAAAAGAAAGTGAGATTATTAGTTAATATTGCATTGCCGGCAATGCATATTATATATAAGTATAAAAGGAGGAAAGAAATATGTTAAAATTATTAGCAAAAGTAGCAGAAAAGTATGCTAAATCAACCAATACAGCATGCTGGGTATTAGGAGTTGTACATCAACCAAAAATGCCTGCATCATTAATAAAAAAAGATTAATATATTTCCAAAATAATGTAAGAAAAGATGGATTTTTAAATCCATCTTTTAATAATAAATTTCAAATTGTTGAATAAAAAATTCATCATTTTTAGTTGTAAATAAATTTAAATTATTATTTCTCTTAAGAATTTGTCTTACTTCCCATAAACCTAGTCCACTATTTGTTTTAGATGATTTAGTTGAATAATTTTTCTCAAAAATTCTTTCTGTATCAATATCTTTATTTAAATATGTATTTTCTATTTTCATAACTAATCTATTTTTGTATGGTTCCTTTTTGAAAGATACAATTACTTTCTTTTCTTTACATTCATTTGCAGCTTCTATAGCATTATCTAATAATATTCCTAAAATTCTAGTGAATTCGTATATTTTCATATTTTCCTCAATTTCACTAACATTTATAAATATACCTAAATCTATATGTATTCCCATTTCTTCAGCTTCATAATATTTACTTGTAAGTAGATTATAAATAGGTGGGTTAGTCATAACAGAAGGGCTAAAAGATGCAAGATTATTTATTCTTTGACAATCACCAAGTAATTGAGAATAATATACTTTTAATCCGATTAAATCTCCTCTTTCTACATAACCACCAATACTCTGAACAATGTTATTAAAATCATGTTTAAATCCTCTAACACTATCATGCAAATTTGATAAAGTTTTATTAAATAATTGTTCTTTTTCTAATTCCATAGCAGTGATTTCTAATTTTCTAGTATTTAGCAAACTATATATACTTAAGAAGAAATACGCTAATAATGATAATATACTTATAAAAGTTATTATAACAGGCATAGTATCACTATAAAATGATATTAAATAAACCTGTAAACCTAATGTTATAATTCCAAATGTAGAGCTAAAGATGAATAACTTTCTAGATTTTGGATTCATGAAGTCTAAATTAACATTAAATTTAAAATACTTAATAAGTCTATAAATTATAAATACACATAAATAAATAGATGATGCTAATAATAATCTATATATAGGTATTGTCATAACATAATCATAAGGAATATGTAGTATTTTTTGATAAAATTTTAATAAAAACAATTCCAAAATAATATTAAAGCACAAAGGAATAAATATAGAAAGTATCGATTTTAGAATAGTTGTCTTAAATATAAATTTTATTAAAATGAATGTTAATATGATATTTATAAAAGTACCATAAGGATCTGGAAATGCTATTCGAGTAATAAAAGCACAGATTGAAGAAGTTAATATATAGAACAACTTTTCTTTTGTAGATGCTCTTAAATCAAAAATTGTAGTGAATAAAAGCATATTAATAAATACTTCAATAAAGCATAAAAATAGACCTGTAATATTGATTAGTAATTCATTAGGCGTTGTCAATGCAGTCCAAATTGTTTGAAAAATTTCCATGTTTTAAAACCTCCATAAAATTATTTTTGTATTTTGGTCCAATATAACATTTTTCATTATCAGAACCGAATAGGACGATATTATTGTTATATTGAATCTCTGAAATCTTATTAGTGTTTACAATATATGATTTGTGGCACTGTACAAAATTATTGGGTAATTTGGGTGAGATTTTCTTAAAAGAACTATAAGTTTCATAATCTCTTGTGTCAGTATGAAAAATTACTTTCATTCCTTCCTTTTTTATGTATTTTACAGTATCTTCGTTAATTATAGTTTTGTTATTATCTAATCTTAAGTATTTAACAGGATTAGTAGATATATCATCAAAAAGACGCAAAATTGTACTTTCAAGTCTTTCTACTGTAACTGGTTTAGGGATATAATCAAAAGTCTTATATTTGTAAGCCACTAAACCGTATTCTAAATGTGCCGTAAAAAATATAATATAAACATTTTTATCCTTTTTCCTTATAATATTAGCTAAATCCAAACCTGAGATATTTGATTTTAAATCAATGTCTAGTATTAGGACATTAACAGTATTATATTGGACGTATCTAAGAACTTCTTCAGCTTTTGTTGTTCGAAACGCTATTTTAGCATCTAAATTGTTATTAATAAAAATTGATTCTAGCATTTTTTCTAATTTTAATAAAATATTAAAATTATCATCGCATAGAACAAACTGTAACATAACGTTCTCCTCCAAAATAAAAAATAATTTGTTGTTCGACATAAGATGTTATAATTACCCAAAAATTACCAAAAAACACTTATACTATATTCTAATTTTTGGAAATTGTCAAGTAAAAATGAGAAAAATAGCGTAAAATGGTAAAAAAAGTATACTAAAAAGACAAAATTCTACAAAATATTACAAAAAATACAATTAATTTTGATAAAAAAAAATGGAAGTATCAATCAAAATTATTAGTAATAAAATTAAATATAAAAGGTAAAAGAAATTCTAAAAAATGCAAATTTTTAAACATGGTAAAACAATTATACAAGCAATTTTCGTAAATTTATTATGTATATATACTAAAAGAAAATATAATGAAAATTCTTGACAATATGTTATACTTTATGCTATTATGAATATAATAATTAAGAACATC
>CALXPY010000027.1 GCA_944390395.1 uncultured Clostridia bacterium
CCCTTTGAGGCGGGGGTGTGACCCGTGAGCTTGGAGACCGTGTTTTTGAAAATAATATATATAACTTAGCTTCTACAGTACTTAGGGAGTAACAAACTTCATATATATCCACTAGTAAAATTCTGTGAAAAAAGTGCACAAAAAGAACGCATCAAAAAAATTAGATACGTTCTATATTTTACATAATCTATTTTAATTTTAAGTACAAAAACCAAACTTGTTTTATTCTCTAAAACATAGCTCTCTCTCTCTCTCTCTCTCTAGTATTTCAATGCTTTTAGCCTTCATACTTATTTTTCTCCTCATACTTTATCAATTGGAAAAGAATTAAATTAATTATTTTTCAATTTGACTAGTTAAATTTTATATTAAAAGTAAATAACTGTCAAGTTTTTTAAAAAGGATCTCCAGTAAAACTAGAGATCTTTTTTTTTGGTCTTTTGTAGTTTAAAATCTGTCTCTACTTTCGACCAGTTAGTACATTATATGGAAGTCTTCGTTTGAGTATTTTGGTTTCTCATTAACTAGTACGGCTACCAAAGTAATGCACCCTGCGAGCGCTATTAGCGCTAATGCCAATTTTTTCATACTGTCTTTCCTCCTTGCAGTTTTTTTAGTCTTAATAGACATCTTTTATTATATCACAAATTATAAAAATAGTCCATAATTCCATTGTATATTCCAAAAGCTAGTTTGTTTTGATATTCATCTTGTAATAGTAATTGTTCTTCTTCTGGATTAGATAGAAATCCACATTCTACTATACTAATTGGGATTTCTACATGCTTCATTAAATATACTGTATCCAATTTCATTGCCACACGTTTATTTTCTTTTTGTATAGCTTCATTTAAATTCTGTTGTATACTTTTAGCTAAATTAGTGCTATTTTCATCATTCGGTTTATAAAAACATTGCCAGCCCCAATATTGGCTTTGTGGAATTTTGTTTAAATGTATAGAAACAAAAATATCTGCACTAGCTTCATTTCCTATTTTTACTCTATTATGTATATCTGAAACCTTCTTTTCTCTTAATGTATTACTATCTAAATCATATATTGCATTTTCATCACTACGTGTTAATATAACTGTAGCACCAGATTGTTCTAATAAATTTTGTAATTTTAATGCAATTTTTAGATTACTTTCCGCTTCTGTAGTACCATTTGAACTTTGTGCCCCTTCATCCGGCTTTCCGATGTCCTGCATCAACAACTATTACTTTGTTTGATACCGGCAAAGCCACAGTTTCTACTGTTCTATTTGTATCTGCAATTTGAAATGTAAAAACAAATAAAGCTACTACTACAATCCCCAAAATTAAAGTTATTCTTTTCTTACTTAATACAATCATAAAAAACCCCACTACAAACTTTTTATATTATTTATATGTGGGATTTTTTTATTTATTCATTAGTATTATAACTTATTTTTCCAATCAGTTGCACTATACAGAATTCTTTCTACATTTACCGTCTTTTCATCTTCATTAATTCTATAAAATACAATGTAATTTTTTATAATCAATTTTCTAAATTTATATTGCTTTATAATATCATTGTCAATAATAGCAAATTTTTGTGGATAGTGTTTTAGAGTGTCAAGTTCATTTCTTATCAATTTCGCATATCTTTCTGCAATATTAGGTTCTAATAATTCATACTTCATATATTCAATAATTCTTTTATAATCTTCTTTCGCTTGAATAGATAATCGCACTTTATATTTTTCCAGTAACAAAACCTCCTTTTAATTTGCTAAAACTTCCTTTATTTCCTCAAATGCTTCTTCTATAGAGCATACCTTTCCATTATTAGTATCTTCCATACCTTTTTTCAATTTTTCTAACAAATCTTTATCATCTTTTATTATTAAATCCTCAGGAGCTTTTGTTATATAAGAAAATTTAAGATATTCTATATAATCTATAACTTTATTTGATAACTCTTCTGGTAAATTTTCAATTTCATTATATAATTTTTTTTGTTTCATTGTCATAATTATTCATCTCCAATCTGTATTTATATTATTTATTATACCACACTTTTGCTAAATTTTGTTGACTTTTTAAATTTTTATCAATTTTTTATAAAGGAATAGTTACTTCTATTTTTTACTTAATGCAGTAAGCTAACCCCTTCATCTGGCTTTCCGATGTCCTGCATCTACTACTATTACTTTGTTTGATACTGGCAAAGCCACAGTTTCTACTGTTCTATTTGTATCTGCAATTTGAAATGTAAAAACAAATAAAGCTACTACTACAATCCCCAAAATTAAAGTTATTTTTTTCTTACTTAATACAATCATAAAAGCCCCACTACAAACTTTTTATATTATTTATATGTGGCAATTCATTAGTATTATAATAATATTAATTTATTTCTAATTGGTTTCAAGTTTTTGTATATTATTTTGCATAAGTTTGTTCTAAAAAATGCAAAGTTAAGAAGATCAATTTGTTTGGAATTACTATAATATTCTTCATATCCAAAAGCACTACTAATCAATTGTAAAAGGTATAAGTCTGCTGCATATTTTAGGTCATATTCATTTAAACTAATATATTTAGAAAATTCTTTGAAATAATCTCCTAATGTTTCTATGTTTAAATTTCCATTTGCTAATTCTTTATCACAATAGCAAAATGACCTCATCACTTCCCATACAATAGGTAATTTTCTTGCTTTTTCAAAATCTATTATTGTTACTTCACCATTATTTCCATAAATTAACTGTTGTGTACAGTAATCTCCATGACTATTTAGCTTTGTTAGTTTATCTACAATATCAAAATCGAATTTTTTTACAAATTTCTCTGAAATTTCAATTTTAAACTTTAAATCTTCTACGATTTGTTTTTGGTAAATATTGCTTTTATCCATTTTCGTAATTAATGTTTGCATTTTTTCTATTCCCTTTTGCAAACGATTTAAAGAAAAATATTCTTCAATAACATTTTCTTCACTTAATTCTGGATAATTCATTAACTCTCTAACTAATTTTCCTAATATGCCTGCACATTGTATTACTTGATTATAATCACTTGTATTGTCTTCTACAGTGTATCCTTCAATAAATTCTTGCACTATTATTATTCGTCCTTCATTTTTTGTAAAATAATTATCTTCTATTGTCTTTACATATACTGGTACTTTTACTTTTCTATCATGAAGAAAGCTGATTATGTTTATCTCTTTAATAATTGTTTTTTCTTTTCTTTTACTAGTAAATTCCTTTAAAATATATTTATCCTTGCCTGTTACTATTTCAAATAAATTTGAAGTACCTCTATTTATTGGCAATATATCTAATGGTATAATGTTATATTGTTCTTCTAATATTTTTTCAATTTTATTGAAATCCAAATTTGAATCTTCTACTCCCATTTTTCCCCCTCTATAAATTTCTATATAACCAAATCTATATAATATAACTTTTCTCCATTTGATAATTTTTCCATATATATAGCACCAAATTTTTCGTAGTAATTTTCTAAATCTGTTTTTAAATATAATCTTTTTATTTTTCTCTTTTTAGCTTCTTCTAAAATTGCTTTATTTAATATTTTAGAATATCCTTTTCCTCTAAATTTATCTTTTACATACATAGTGGCATACCAAGGTGTTAAATCTTTCCTTTCATCTCCATCAGTTGGAAATATAGATATAAAACCAACTAATTCATTTTCTTTTAACAAAATTAATTTACAATAATATTTATTATCAAAAAACTTTTTTATTTTCTCTATTTTTTTATTAATCTTTATTTCATATTCTTGTTTGGTTAGATTACTTTTTCCCCATTCATTTTGAGTTAATATTGCAACTTCTTTTAAATATTCTTGCTTATCTTTTATATTATATATTTTTAACATACTTTTCTCCTTCTTAATTATGTATATTTTATCATGTTAATTTATTTAGGGCAATAATGCTAAAAAAATTGCAAATTAAAAATTTGCAATTTTTTATTTATTTTATTTTCTTAATTTCTTCTTGTCTTTTTATTTTTGCTGTTGTAGTTTTTATCATTTCTTCATCTGTTATTATTAAGTTCTTTATATGTTTATAGTTAGTTAAAGTTTTATTTATATTTTTTATATCAGCCCAAATTTTTTGTTTCAAATCTTCTTCGCTTATATCTCCATATTTCTCTTTAATGTATTCTTTATTGTAAACCAATTTAAGAGATAAAAGTAAATCATCTTCTTTAGGTAATCCAAATACCATACTTTCAGATACATAAGGTAAGTTGTTTACCAATAATTCTATTTCTTCTGGATATATATTTTTTCCATTTTTTAACACTATAACGTTTTTCTTTCTTCCTGTTATAAATAGAAATCCGTCTTTATCTAAATATCCTAAATCACCTGTATAGAACCATTTCTCTCCTTTTATTTCTTTTAATACCTCATCTGTCGCTTCTTTATTTTCATAATATCCAAGCATTACATTTGGTCCTTTTGCTATTATTTCTCCTATTCCTTCTTCATTAGGATTATCAATTTTTATTTCTACATCTGTTAATGGAAGACCTACAGATCCAAATTTTACACATTTTTCATTTTCTGCTGCTAATACAGGGGATGTTTCTGTTAAGCCATATCCTTGAACTGCTAATATTCCAAAATCATAAAATCCTTTAGCAACATTTTTATCTATAGCAGAAGCACCACTAATTACAAACCTTATATTACCACCTAAGTTATCTAAAATTTGTTTAAATACTTTTCTTCTAATATCTATACCAAATTTTAATAAAAAGTTACATACCTTACGCATTATTTTTATAATATTAGTTTTATTTTGTTTATCTACTTCTGTCATTATTTTTTTATACATTGCTTCTAATAATAAAGGTACACAAACAAATATTGAAACTTTATATTCTTTTAAATTTTGTGCTATATGTCTTAAGCCATCACAAAATACATTTGTTACACCTTCTGATAAAAATAATAACAATGCAGTGGATCCAAAAGTGTGGTGAAATGGTAAAAACGCCAAATTAACATCAGTGCTATATATTTTCTCTGAACATTTTATACCATAAATGTTACTAGCTATATTTTTATTAGATAACATTACTGCTTTAGAAAGTGAAGTTGTTCCCGATGTAAAAATAATTGCAGCCATCTCTTCTGGATTTATTTCTAAATTTTTATATTCATTTTTTCCGTCCTTTATTGCTTTTTTTCCAATGCTAATAACTTCATTTAATGATTTAAATCCATCTATTTTTTGCATACAGATATATTCTTTAACTTTTGTATTGTTTCTTTCTTGTATTCTATTCATTATTTCTAAATAACTGCTCTCAAAAACTATAGCATCAGCAAAACTTCTTTGCAATAAAGATTCTATTTCTTGCTCTGGTAATCCTTTATCAAGTGGTACTGTAATTCCCACGCCATTTAAAGTTGTTGTGTATGTTAATGCCCATTCATAACAATTTTTTCCTATTATAGCTATTCTCTTGCCTTTTAATCCTATTTCTATAAAGCCTTGTGCTAATGATTCTAAATCATTTTCAAATTCAGTATATGTTATATCTTTATATACAACTTCTTTATCTCTTTTTTCTTTAATTCTAAAAGCTACGTTATTTGGATATTTTTTTATTCCTTCGTTAATGTATTCTTTTATAGTGTCATATTTAGGAGGATTATATAATTTTTTTACAACTTTCACTTAACTCAATCTCCTTTTTCTAAACTTTAACTAATATAGCATAAAAAAATATGGTTAGTCAATTTACTGACTAACCATTACAAATTTTAACCTATATCACAACTAAAGCTATCGAAATTTTCACCTTTTTTTCTTCTATCTATTACATAAGTACTTCCTGGTGTTATTTTTGCTAAATGCTTAACTTGTGCTGCAACTTCACCAATTTCTAATACGTTATTAAATCTACCATGATCTACCACTACTACACCTACAGAAATAGATGTTATAGGGAATTGCTCTATCTCGCATTTTCTATTTGGTACTTCTAAATATCCATTAATTATATCATCATCTGTAAAATAATCTTTTACACCACTATCAAATTCTGCAATAATATCTTGACACATTTCTTCACAATTTATATTTGATGTTATTGCTACAAAATCGTCTCCTCCAATATGTCCAACAAAATTGCCCTCTTCGCCATAAATATCAACATGTTTTGATACTGTTCTGGCTGTAAACTTTATTATTTCATCTCCATTAAAAAATCCATAAACATCATTGTATGCTTTAAAATTATCCAAATCTATATACAATATTGCAAATTCCTCTTTATTTAATAATCTTTTTTTAATTTCAGCTTGTATTTGTACATTTCCTGGTAACCCTGTTAAAGGACTAACTCTTCTATTACTGTTCAATAATCTAATGATGTTTTTTATTGTATAATACAAATATTCGTAATCTATTGGAGATTTAATATAATGTTCAACAAATGCTTGTAATATTTTTATTCTATGTTCTTTTTCTTTATTAGAAGAAATTACTATTACAGGAGTTATAGCGTTATCTTCATTTGCTCTTATTTTATTACATATTTGATAAATATCTCCATTTATTCCATCTTCATTTATTATTATTAGATCAGGTATATTTTTTAATACATTATCCATTTCATCTGGATTTGCTTTTTTAAATATATAATCTTTTTCCTCTTTAAATATTTGTTTTAAATTTTTTTCTATCTCATTATTATTATCTATTATATAAATTTCCTGACTCATAAATCATACTCCTTATTTAAGGTTAATATTCTATTTCTGTAGATCCTCTACCTACCAATCCATTTTTATTTTTTACTGTTATACTTATTGTATTATTACCTTCAACTAATTTTAAAGGTCCTACTTTTACTTCTTTAAGTTCACCTAAATCATTTGCACTATATACTTGTCCATTTAAATTAACAGTTATTTCTTCTATGCCATATTTATCAGTTACTTCTATTATTAAGTTATCATTATCTTTGGTAATATTGATTGTAGGTCTTGAAGATACTATTATTTCTTTTTCTATGTTTTCATAGTTTCCATTACTATCAGTAGCAGAAATTATAAGTTTATTATTTCCTTCTGTCATTTCAAATTCATGCTCTATCTTCTTTTTATCATCCTCTGATGGAGTTAATACTTGTTCTTCTTCATTATTCCATTTATATGTTACAGATGTAAGTTCAGTTTCATCTGTAGCTACAATTTTTAATATATCACTACCATCTTGTGTTTCTATTTCTATTTTAGGTTTAGTTATATCTACACCTTCAAGTAGAAATTGTTTTTGATATGTTATTTCTTTTCTATTAGCATCTTCTATAGTAATATATAAAGTTGTATTTTCATTTGGTAAAATAATAACTTCTTCGGCAGATGTAGTTCCTTCTGGTAATACAGTATCTTCTCCATGATCCCAATTATATGTTATTTTTGAAATTTCTACATTATGATTTACTGTAAGTATTGCTGTATCATTAACTCTAACTATATTTACTTCTGGTGCAACATCTATTCTCTTATTTTCTTGTCCTCTGTATATTGCATAAGATCCTTGTCCAATCATTACTACACCAAATACAATAATTGAACCCGCAAAAAATCTAACAATGTTCTTTATTCCTACTGGACCCTTTGGCTGTTTTTGCTTTTTCTTTTTTTCTGTCATTAGTATTTGATTCATAAATTCACCTCTACATTTTGAATTATATCACAAGCATTTTTTAATGTAAACATAGATTTATAATTTAATAGAATTTTATTTTTCTTAATTTAAATCCACAGTTTCCACATATAGTTGTGAATTAACTATTATTAAGAAAAGAGGATGGATAATTCATCCATCCCTTTTATAATTTATTAGATTACAAATTTCTTAATTAAGAATATTCCCACTGATAATATTACTAATGATGTTAATGTCAATCCTATATATAGTGGTGCCCCTCCACCAGTTACTATAGATACTAACACTGGTGCATCGTCTATATCATCTTCTCCTTCTACTTTATTATCTGGTGTTGAATCTATATCCGGTGTATCACTTTCATTGTAGTCATCACTTATTTCAGCAGTATTAGTCATTAATCCTAAATTGTCTCTACTATTAATCCATGTTAATAAAATATCAACAGTTGCACTTTCTCCAGGTTGTAGTAAAGTATCTTTTAATTGATCAGTTACTACTTTTCCATCTTCTTCTTGTGTCCATTGTGGATTGTCCTCTGGAATAAATTCTAATCCTTCTGGTATATAGTCTGAAATTTCTGTTGCATAACCAGGAATTTCACCTTCGTTAGTTACTTTTATTTTAAATCCAAATTTTATTGTAGTATCTTCTAATCTACTTCCTCTTACTTCAACTTTTAGAGGTGGTTCTGGATCTTCATCTCCAGTATGTCCAGACATTATAACTGTTTGCTTTCCTTGATATGTTACAATTGCTTTTTCTACCCATTTTTTCAAAGATAAATCAAAGTATTTTACTTTTATCTTCTCTATGTCTATATCATCTTCTCCATCTTCATCATTATCTGGAGTTGAGTCTATATCATCAACTGGGTTTCCGTTTTCATCGCTATCTTCAGAAATTTCTGCTGTATTTATTATAATTCTATCAGATGTATTTGGTTCTGTAACTCTAAATGCAACTTTTACATCTTTATAATCTGGCATTGTCATAGTTTCTGGATTAAATGCATCAATTAGATTCTCTCTATCTTCACTTTCTTGCTCTTTTGATAAATAATCTGTTTTAATAGTTGTGGCTTCATCTACATTAGTAGTTTCTGTACCATCTTCTCTATACATTTTCCATCTATATTCTTGATTTAATTCATGGTCAGGTAAAAATTCTAAACCTTCTGGTATATCATCTTTTACCTCTTCTGCATATCCTGCTTGATTTCCTTCATTAAAGATTCTTAATGTATAAATTACTATATCATTATTTTCTACTTCAACAGGGTCTTTTGTATGTTCATATACATAATTACCATTTTCATCTACTGTAAAAATTGGAACTCTGTTTGTAATTTCTGTATCATTTACTCCTGTTATGAATTTTCTTAATGCTAAGTCAAATTTTTGTAATACCAATTTTTCAAAATCATCATCATCTTGTTGACCTGGTATATATTCGTCTCCTCTATTTATTTCTTCATCTTTGTAATTTGGTAATGTTTCGTCACTTGGTAATACAACATTCTCTTCTTGAGAGTCTCTATCTTCAACTCTTTCATTATCTGCGTCTGTAAAATCTGTAATTTCTGCTATATTAGTAATTTTTTCAAACAAGTCGATATCATCTTTTACTCTACATTTTATTTTTACATCAATATAATCTAAAGTATCAGATCCATCAAAAGCTTTTAATAATGTATTAGTTTCAATAGCTTCTAAAGCTCTACTGTTATTTCTGTCTGCATATATTTCATCTCTTGATGCTGAATTTACAGTAAATGGTGATGTTATATCAGTTTTTACTACTCTTCCGTCTTCACTTACTGTCCAACCATACATTGCATTTAATTCATCATCTACAATGAATTCTAATTGTGGTGGTAAATAATCTGTTATTTCATGAACATATCCATCTAATTGTCCTTCATTGTATACTCTTATTGTATATACTACTTCATCTCCAACACTAACACCTACTGGATATTTTGGATGATTATAAATTGCTGTTGTTGAACTTCCATCTATTAAAGGTGTAGTATCTACTATTGGTTCTCTTAAATAGTTTCCTTCTTCATCAACTAGTTCTTTATCATTTACAGCTGTAATAAATTTTCTTAAAGATAAATCAAAGTATTGTTCTAATATTACTAATTGTTCAAAATCATCGTCATCTTCTTGACTTGTGTTTCCATAATGTTCTTTGTCTACATTGTCTGGTGTTGAATCTCTATCTACAACACTTTCATCACCTTTTGAGTCACTATGTTTTGTTATTTCTGCAATATTTTTTAAACTATCATTATCATCACCAACTTTTGCTACGACTTCACATTCTACTTGTAAATCTCTATAGCTTAAAGTTGTTCCATTAAATGCAGCTATAATTTGATCTGCTAGTTTTGTACTAACTATTGTTCTTCCATCTCCTGATGGATTAGACCATCCATTTTCTATATTTATTTGACTATTTGGTATAAATCTTAATCCAGATGGTAGGTAATCTGTAATTTCTTTTGCATACCCGTCAATATCACCTTCATTATATACTCTTATAGTATATACAACTCTATCTCCTGTTTTTACTGTTAATGGATTCTTAGGATGTACCTTATCTGCTGTAGTTACTTCTTTACCTGCTAATTTATCCAATTCTTCTTGTGATATAACCGGCTCTCTACTTGTTGTTGGTGCTTCTCCATTTATAGATACTATAAACTTTCTTAACGCTAAGTCAAAGTTTAATTTTTCTCCTGGAATTACAAGATGTTCAAAATCATCGTCATCTTCTTGACTTGTATTTCCATAATGATCTTTGTCTACATTATCTGGTGTTGAATCTCTATCTACAACGTCTTCGTTTCCGTGAACATCTTTATGTTTTGTTATTTCAGCAATATTTTTTAAAGATTGTGTACTATCTCCAGCTTCCGCTATTACTTCACATTCTACTTCTAGATCTTTGTAGCTTAAGTTTTCTCCATCAAATGCTTTTATTATTTCATTTGCTAGTTTTGTACTAACTATTGTTTTGCCATCACCTGTTGGATTAGTCCAGCCATTATCTATATTTATTTGGCTATCAGATATAAATCTTAAACCTTCTGGAAGATAATCAGTTACTTCTGTTGCATATCCATCAACATTACCTTCATTATAAATTCTAATTTTATATACTACCTTATCTCCAGTTGCAACAACTAAAGCATCTTTTGGATGAACTTTATTTGCAGTTGTTGTTGTACCATTATTTAGTTTATTTAATTCTTCCCTTGATATAACTGGTTCTCTACTTGTAGTTGGTGCTTCTCCATTTATAGATACTATAAATTTTCTTAATGCCAAATCAAATTTTTCCTCTGGTAAATCTTTTCCTACTGAGATACTTGCTTCATAAGTTCTCTTTAATCTTTCTATTAGTACTACTGGTTGTTCACTTGCTGCTGCTCCTTCTACTGACCAGTATGTTATTTTTGTATAATAATATGTTCCATCTATTTTTAATGTAATATTTTCTATATTAGTCGTATTTGGAAGTGATATGTAAAATTCTTTATTTAGTAATTCTTTATAATCATTTACTGTAATAGGTTCTTTATCACTATTTAAAAATTGTGGTGATAATGGTGCTCCATCTTTATCTGTAACTTGTAGATTTAATGTATAGTTTATGTCTCTTAATTGAGTAATTTTATAAGGTCCAATAATATATCTATTATTAGATTCTTCTATATTTAAATCTGTATCATCTATTTTTACTGGTGCTCCAGCATCTTCATCTGAAACAATCTCATAACTTGCAGCCTTTTCTTTTGCAGTATTTATGAAATATTCAAATAGTAATTGTGATTCTTCTGCTCTATCCCATCCATTTTCTAATATATCATCACTCAATGGATTATATGCTTTATCTTCTCCAGCAATACTATTTACCCAAAACTCAAATGACTCTGTATGATAGCTATCATCATTAGTAAAGTACCACACTGCTAATTGTTGTACAGCATCTATATCATCATCAGTTAAAACACTTCCCTCTAATCCTGCAGATTTTAATAGTAAGTCTCTATATTCCTTTGCTTGTGCTTTTTCTTCTTCTGATGCATTTGCTTTAGCTGGAACATAAGAGTTTTCTAACACCCATAATAAAGCTTTATAAGTATTACTATCTACATCTGGTAGTGCATTAACATAAGGTGATGGAATTTCTTGAGGTTTTTTCATATCAAAATATCTTGTATATTCTCTTACCTTTGGCACTCCATTTCCAAATTCTGTTGAACCAAATCCAGGTCCACCTTTTAAACAGTATATTGTGTTATCATAGTTCCATACTGTTTCACTACTATCATATTCAGTTATTTTCCATATATTTTTCTCTAGTGCTTTGTAGCCATATCCTGAACTTCTAAGCATTTTAATTCCTAAGTGCATGCTTCCTGTTGCAGCATTTGAAACTACACTTGCCATAAATAATATAATTAATGAAAACAATGTTATAACGATACTCTTTCTAATCTTCATAGCTTTCCCTTCCTTTTATTATTACATTATTATATATTTTACATATATTTTTTTTAATGTCAATATACCTTTTTTTGTAAAATTCAATTCACAAAAATAATGTGTTTTTTCCTTCTTACGGATATAGGATTTTCACACATCAATATATAATAACGCCACTTATATTACAATTATATTACATTTTCGCTTTAATTTCAATACTTTTACTTTTTATTTACATAACTATTTTATGGAAATTATTTTATAGAAAAAATAAAACCTATTAAAACGTTCTAACACGTAATAATAGGTTGATTTTGGAGGCGACAGTCATTTGAGTTATATTATAAAAGTATTGATATTACTATACTTTTATAACAAAATTTTAAGGTGTTAAGTTTGTGTTAAGTTTGAATTGCTAGTAATATTTTCCGTGATGTTACCTTTTATACTGATATTATTTTTTTGATAATGAGCATTTAAAAGTTGTAATTCCTCATTTCTAAACTTATCCAAAATATGTGCATAAGTTTTTTCTAATCTTTGAACGCTCGTACCAACTAATTTTGAAATAACCTTTAAACTCATATGTGATTCGATACAACGTGTTACAAAGGTATGTTTAGTCATATGAATTGAACAACCTGTTTTTAATTCTGGCTTAATGTTTAAATCTCTACAAAGAAGTTTTAAAAATGTGGTTAATTGTTGTGCTGTTATAGGTGTTCCGTCTTTATTACAAAAAAGAAAATTATTAGTATTATTGGGATTTGATTTTGATATTTCAATTTGTTCTTGTAATAAATCTTTTACATCTTCTGTATCAGCGATTGAAAAAGGTAAAATCCTTTTCTCTATTTGTTTTCTAACTCTTAACTTTCTTCCAGTTTTAGTAGTATTACCTACTTTTAAATTTACATTCATCTTTCTTTTTTTAGTTTTTTCATCTATTTGTCTAATAACATTGCCTTTTTCATCTTTTTCAATATGTTTTGTTAGTGTGGTATGTATGATAATATTTTCAGTTTCAAAATTTATATCTTTCTTGTAATCAATGGAACAAGCCTCTCCTGCTCTAGCACCTGTAACAAAAAGGAATTTCAAACAATTTTTCAATGTTTTACTGTCTGCTTTATTTCTATGTCTACTTTTTTCGTATTCATTAGAGGATATATACTCTAATAATTTTACTTCCTCATTTATTTCAAAGGGAATTACCTCTTTTGTATCAATTTCACTTGCTGGTGGTTTAATTTTTTTCATTGGATTTTTTTCTTGCAAAATTATATTATCTTCTATTGCTTTATCTATTCCACTTTTTAAACAGTAGTAAAATTTTTCTATAGTAGCTTGAGCATAATACACTTTTGAATTTAAAATTGTATGAATATCATTTTTAGTAATTTTTTGAACTGGCTTTTCCAAAATATCCAAATGAGATTCTATTAAATTGTTTAATGTTTCTGTATTACGAATATAACTTGCGTCTTTAATATATGTATTGTTAGATTTACTTTTGTCTGCAAGTTCAATCATTTCTAATAATGTTACAGAGTTTTTATCGATATATTTTCCTGCATTTACTAAAGCAAGTTTATCTATACGTTTATTTTCAGCGTCTTTCTTCCTTTTTTCTGTTGCTAAAACAGTATGTTTTCCATTAATATATCCTTGTGCTTGATACCTTTCATAACAACGAAATCTATCACAGTATTTAAGACACTCTACCTTACAGTTTTTGCACTTTTGACATTTTTCATATCCTGTACGTCCATTACAAGCTGTTCTATCAGTACAATTCTTACATATAGCACATTCCTCTTCTAAAAAATTTTTTCTTTTGTTTTTGATTATTACTTTACTCATAGTAAAACCTCCTTAAAATATTTAAAATTTTTTTAAATATCTCAAGAAAGTTGCTATTTTTCATATATTTGTAGTATAATATAATAGCAAATGCTTTCTTGAGTATTTGTATGCGAGGGTAATGTAAATTTGTTTGGTAGACGCTTTACATTGCCCTGTTATTTATATAAACATCTTTATAGATAGTTTATAACTTAATTAATTTTTATATCTGTAATTTTTCCTATAATTTCAATTTCTTCTTTTTCAATACTATCTTTATTAATTGATTTTACATCATAATTATAATTTAGTGGTTTGAAAATAACTTGTTCATCTGCTATTTGTATTCTCCTAACTAGAAAATCTTTTTTTATTCTTATTAGGTAGTCCTTGTTATTTTCTAAATATTTTATATCGTTTGATATTAATACATTTATTATCACAATGTTTCCAATTTCATATTTTGGATTCATACTGTCATCATTAATTTTAAATCCTAATTGTTTTTCAAATGAATAGGTATTTAATGAATAAGTTTTATAATCTGCATAAGTTGTTGAATTTATATTTTTAATAATTTTTTTAAAATCTTCTCTTATATTTAATGGTAATTTTTCGTGAAAAACTATTATTGAATCTGATTTATTTTCTTTAGAAAGATATTCATTAATTAATTCAATAATGTTTTCTATATTATCAAGTAAAAATTCTGTATATGTACAATAAAAAAGTTTTAAATCTTTTATTTTTTGGTAGTACTCTGTAGTTTCTTCATAAATAAACATATTTTGTACCGATTTTAATTTATCAATTTCAAAATAACCTTTATCTGTTATCCTACCAATATATAATTTAGGTATTCTTAAAAGTTCTTGCACTAATTCATTTAAAATGTGATTAGTTAAACTAATACCATTTCTGATTTTATAGTGTTCAAAGTAATTAAAAAGATATTTTTTGAAATCGTCTAATAATAAATTTTGCAATTCTGTATCTATTGAAATTCCAATATAACTTTTTATTTTTTGTTCTATTTCTTTATTAGCATTTCTTCTGTTATTTTCTAACATACCTAACATTGATTTTGATATTCCTAATTTATTAGCTAACTCTTCCTGCTTTAAATTATTTTTTATACGATAAATTTTTAAACTATATCCGTAAAATAATTTCATTTTGCACCTCCTATTTTTTACAGTATAGCACACAAATATTTTGTATGTCAATATTTTTCTACTAAAAAAGTGTTGACTATTAAAAGAAAGTATGCTACAATAAAGTACACACAATGTTAGTAGACTTTAAACAGACTACAAAAAAGAAAGGAGAAGGATTTTATGACAAAGCAGGAGAGAGCAGATAATATATGGGTAAGAGAAGACATAGAAAGAGTTTTCAAAATAGGAAGAAATACAGCATATGGCTTATTAAGAGATAAAACTTGTCCATCCAAAAAAGACGGAAAATCTTGGACAGTTTTTGCAGAAGATTTTTGCGAGTGGTACAGAAACAGAAAGAAAAATTAAGGAGGAATAAAAATGTTTCTTATAAAAAAGAAGAAATATTACTTACTAATTTAAGTAACGTATAAAATATCTTGTTGTTACATAAAAAGGGAGGAATTTTATATGAATAAAAAAGAAAAGAATAATATAGTAAAAATTTTGGGGTTGGTACTAGATAAAAATAATAATCTTTATATGGAAATAGAGGACGGTAAATATTACGAATATATTCCAACAAATATTAATATAAGAGATATATTTAAAGAAGCAATTGTACATATATTAGATGATTTTAAGGTTGCATTTAAAGCAGAAGAATTAGAGTTTTTTTTAGATGTTCTTATTCAATCTACAGAATATGGTTTACAAATTACAGAATTGTATAGAGATTTAATAGACGTAGAAATAGACGACTATTTAAAAATGAAATTCGACACAAAATCAAGCAAAAAACATTTTGGGAAAATTGATAAAGGAATTTTACAAAATTTTTTAGAAACGGACTTCAAAAGAATCGCTGTTAAATATATTACTTTACACGAAAATATGTATTTCATTAAATATTATATAGTAATACTTGATAAAACAATAATATTAAGGAAAAATGGTCAAAGAGTTTGTCTAAAAAGAGTAAATAGAATATAGGATTAGGAGGAATAAAAATGTCAATTAAAGTAATACCAAGATATAATTATTCAGGATTAATGGATATGTACTTAAATCAAGATTCAATATTAAACAATATTGATGATACAAATAAAGATGATGATATTGGTGCATTTGAAAAAACTTGTAAAAGATTCACAAAAAGAATAGAAATAATGGACAACATAGTTACTACTTTAGAAAGAAAAAATTACACATTAAGCGATAAAGCTAAAATTGATGAAATTGTAAAAAAATCGAATGCAGGTTGTGAAAATTATGTTCCGTTATTTACTTTTTTACATAAAGAACAGAGAATTAGACTAGAAAAGAAATTACAACAGTTTAGAAATATAAACCATTTTGAATATATCTTTCCAATTATAGAAGAATATAATAATCAATTAGTAATAGTAGACTTTAAAAGTCATACATTATATGATTCATTAATATTTTGGGAAGTTAATAAAAAAGCAATGAACTAATATAAGCACATTGCAAAAATACAGAAAATCTAATTTGTATTTTATATACCAAATAAATATTATCACAAATTAGATTCTTCTGTCAAATTTATAAGTAATTATAGGAGAATTTTAAAATGGAAGAAAACAAAGAAATAATGGAAATTAAAGATATGTTTGTAAAATGTAGTGAAAATGGAGATTTACAATTAAGAATATTACCTTTTAATGCTCCACCATATATTATAAATACACAATTTAATATAAAAAATTTACTTCAAAAAAATATGGAAATAACAGCAAAAAAATTCAAAGACGCAAGTACACAAGAAATGTTTAAAACATTTATAAAACAATTTATAAATGAAGAATATAAAAGAGTTACTTCGTATTTGGACGTATATGTACTAAAAAGTTGTGATATTCAAAAGTCTTCAGAAGTAATGGAAGTTCCCGAATTAGAAATAAAAACTCTATCTAATAAATGTATAGAATCCCTTTTTAATTCGATGTATGACAGCGAATTAGAAACATATATTTTGACCGTGTTTTCTGGAAAGTTCTTGTATAAGACAGAAAAGTATTATCTTCCAAAGTTAGAAGAAATTTGTGTAAAAGATAAAATAACTAAAAATACAAAAAGAGTTACTTATTATAATTGTGAGCATTGTATGCAGGAACATAATTTAAAGGGATTAGTAGGAAATGTAATGATTAGATATTTTTGTGATGAGTGCAACTGTGAAATTCAAGAAAGCAAAGGGATTCAATATGGAGAAGATAAAGCATATTATCACAAAAATTGCATAACAGCAAAATTAAGAAAGAAAAGAGATTTAACTCGTCAAGATATAGAACAAATTATAAAAGATAACGAAATCTCTCTAAAGAAATTCTATTACTGTAGTAAATGCAGTAAACCTATAAAAGAATGTGTCGTTAAATATGATAAAAAAATATATGATGTAATTTGTTTTAGAGAATTAATAGAAAAGGAAAAAGGATATAAGCTAACAGATGAAGAATTTGATGAGATAGTGAATGATTATTTAATGTAAAGAAAGGTGGGAAATAATTGGATTCGGTTGACTATTATTTAATACAAAATGCTAAAGAAAAAATTAAAACTATGCAAAATGAAGATATTAAATTTTGTGATTATATGAAATTGAAAAAACAATTAGAAAAAGTTGAAAAAGCAATGGTATCAGATTATTTCTCTTGCAATATATTACTAAAAAAAGAGCTTTGTAAGTTTGACTTATTTAATTGTGAATGTTCGACAGGTAAGACATTTTCTGTAGTTACTAAAGTTGTCTTATTTTTAGAGAAATGGGCAATAGACATATATAATCCAAAAGGAATGTTGTTTGTAATGCAGAATATTGCTCCTTGTAAATATTATGCAAATAAGATAAATGAAGAGTTATTTGATAATAATATAATTGCAGAAACGGTTGATTCAGATATGGACGATATTGAAATAAAAAATAAATTAAATAGATACCCAGTTATATTCTTGACTCACGAAAGGTACAAGGCATTAGCACAAAATGAAGAAGAAAGAAAGCAATTTTCTAAAGATAGAATTTTACTTGTAATTGATGAATTTATTAATATGTGTAAAAAAATTTGGATAGATAATATAGAATACGAGAAATTAATAGTAGTATTAAAAGATGACGAAATAAAGAGAAAATTTAGAAATGCTACAAAAGAATTGAAGGATTATTTTGGGTATTTAGAAGAAAACAGTCAAGATAGAGATAAAGAATTACATATAAAAAATTTCAAAACAGAATATACTTATATATCTACAGAAATTGAAAAAATAAAACAATTTATAAAAGATAACTTTGATAAGCAGGATTTAATAGACTTTTACAATGCAAATAATAAAAGGTCAATATATAATGTACTAGATGAAATAAAAGAGTTTTTTGGTGGAACTTGTATATTAGAGAGTGGAAAACTATATACAGTTAAAAGAAATCTACAGCTATGGGGATTAAGTAAGAATATCATTTTGGACGGGAGTGGAACATTAAACTACGCATATTATTTACAAAGAAATAAGATAAATTTTAGATTGGAAGAAGATTATAAAGTGTTAAACCATAAGAATTTCACTATAGAACATATTAAAATTAATTCTACCAAAACATCTAAAAACAGATATTCTAATTACTACAATTTATGTTTTAAAATTCTGTGCGAATTAGGGATTAATAAAACACTTGTAGTTTGCAGAAAAGAAGAACATCAAGACAAAAAACGGAAATGAAATCACAAAATATTTTGATGTTCCTTTTATAAATCATTGCCAAAACTTTTTAGGCTCAAATATATATGGGGATTTAAAGAATATGCTAATTGTAGATACCTTTAATATTAGTGAAAAAGACTACATACTAGAATATTTATATTATTCAAACGAAACATTAAAAGATGATGAAGATATAAAGGTTCTAACTAAAGATAGTCATAGATATTTTACAAATAAAGAAATAGAAGAATATAAAAATAGGAGAATTGCTAATGAATTCTATCAAGCATTTAAAAGAATAAATAGAAAGTTAAATTATACATCAAGAATTGTTATAATTACTATACATACAGAGGCGGTAATGTTAGCTTGTGATATGTTAAAAAACTGTGAGTATAAAGATATAACTGATAAGTATAAGGAAATGCTCGATTATAAAGAAGAACATAAGCAGTCCACTAAAAATAGTGATAGAATAATAAAAGCAAAAGAAATTTTAAGCGACATTATAAATAATAACTTTCAATATAAAGATATTGTTAGAATTGAAAATAACAATAAAATAATACCAAAACAAAGATTAAGAAATTTATTAGGAATTGAGTCAGCACCTAATTTTAGACGTGATGTTTTGTCAAAAAAAGATTTCAAGAACTTTCTGGATGAAAATAGCATTGAAAACAAGGGGCAAAACCTAATAATACATACCAAAACGTAGCTTT
>CALXPY010000028.1 GCA_944390395.1 uncultured Clostridia bacterium
GAATGACAATTCAAGATTTAGATGTTGTAACTCCACAAACTTTAATTAACACAAAGCCAATTACATCATCAATAAGAGAGTTCTTTGGAAGCTCACAATTATCACAATTCATGGATCAAACAAACCCACTTTCAGAGTTAACTCATAAAAGAAGAATTTCTGCTTTAGGACCAGGTGGACTTTCAAGAGATAGAGCAGGATTTGAAGTAAGAGATATTCATTATACTCATTATGGAAGATTGTGCCCAATAGAATCACCAGAAGGACCAAACGTAGGATTAATTTCTGCATTATCATCATTTGCTATTATAAATGAATATGGTTTCATAGAAACACCATATAGAAAAGTTGATCATAATACTGGCAAAGTTACAGATGAAGTTGTATATATGCAAGCTGATGAGGAAGATAAATATATAATTGCTCAAGCTTCTGAACCATTAAATGAAAATAATGAATTTGTTCATGATAGAATAAGAGTTAGATTTAGAGAAGAAATAACTGTTGTAGACAAGGATAAGGTGGACTTTGTAGATGTATCACCAAAGCAATTAGTGTCTGTAGCTGCTGCAATGATACCTTTCTTAGAGCATGACGATGCTAAACGTTCATTAATGGGATCAAACATGCAACGTCAAGCAGTTCCATTATTAATGCCTGAAGCACCAATAGTAGGAACAGGAATTGAATATAGAGCAGCGAAAGATTCAGGAACAACAGTAGTTGCAAAATCTAATGGTATTGTAGAAAAAGTAACAGGTGACGAAATAACAATCAGAAATGAAAAAGGTGGATTAGATACATATAAATTAAGAAAATTCAAAAGAACAAATGGTGGAACATGTATTAATCAAAGACCTGTTGTAGTAAAAGGAGAAAAAGTAAAAGAGGGAGACCTAATTGCTGATGGACCTTCTACTAAAAATGGCGAGATGTCACTTGGTAAAAATGTTTTAATAGCATTTACTACTTGGGAAGGATACAATTATGAGGATGCTATATTAATAAGTGAAAGATTAGTAAAAGAAGATGTATATACTTCTATTCATATTGAAGAATATGACTGCGAATGTAGAGATACAAAATTAGGACCAGAAGAAATAACACGTGATATTCCAAATGTTGGCGATGATAGCTTAAAAGATCTTGATGAAAATGGAATTATTAGAATTGGTGCTGAAGTTAGACCAGGAGATATTTTAGTTGGTAAAGTTACTCCAAAAGGAGAAACAGAGCTAACTGCAGAAGAAAGATTACTTCGTGCAATATTTGGTGAAAAAGCAAGAGAAGTAAGAGATACTTCTTTACGTGTACCTCATGGAGAAGCTGGAACAATAGTTGATGTAAAAATATTTACAAGAGAAAATTCAGATGAATTAGGACCAGGTGTAAATCAAATAATTAGATGTTATATAGCTACAAAAAGAAAAATATCTGTTGGAGATAAAATGGCTGGTAGACATGGAAATAAAGGTGTTATTTCTAGAATATTACCAGAAGAAGATATGCCATTTATGCCAGATGGTACACCAGTAGATATAGTTTTAAACCCACTTGGAGTTCCTTCACGTATGAATTTAGGTCAGGTTTTGGAAGTACATTTAGGAATGGCAGCAAAAGCTTTAGGATGGAAAGTGGCTACACCAGTATTTGATGGTGCAAGTGATGAAGAAATAAAAGAAATGTTTAGAGAAGCAGGACTTCCAGAAGACGGAAAAACAGTTCTTTATGATGGAAGAACAGGAGAACCATTTGATCATCCAATAACAGTTGGTGTTATGTATATGCTTAAAT
The DNA here is from genome assembly GCA_944390395.1 of uncultured Clostridia bacterium. Lineage (GTDB taxonomy): Bacteria > Bacillota > Clostridia > TANB77 > CAG-508 > CAG-273. The sequence goes on from CALXPY010000028.1 coordinate 1,795, forward strand.
TACATCACTTAGTTGATGATAAGATACATGCGCGTTCAACAGGACCATATTCACTTGTAACACAACAACCTTTAGGAGGAAAAGCACAATTCGGTGGCCAACGTTTTGGAGAGATGGAAGTTTGGGCTCTAGAAGCTTATGGAGCAGCATACACATTACAAGAAATGTTAACAGTAAAATCAGACGATGTTGTAGGAAGAGTTAAAACTTATGAAGCTATAGTAAAAGGAGAAAATGTTCCAGAACCTGGAGTTCCAGAAGGATTTAAGGTTTTAATAAAAGAACTTCAATCTTTAGGTTTAGATGTACGTTTACTTTCTGAAAATAACGAAGAATTAGAGTTAAAAGAAAATATAGAAGATGCTATAGACTTTAATATTGGAGATAACAAAAAAGAATTAGAACAACAACTTGTAGATGAAGAAGAACTTTCAGATGGTTATACTGAAACTTCAGAAGATCCAGGAGAAATGGATGATGAACTATTTGCAGATATAGATAACGACGAGTTCTTGTTAGATGATACAGAATTAGGTGAAGAAAACCTTTTAGAAGATCAAGATATAGACTTTGATGAAAATGATGAAAATTAAGTTATTATAAATAACTTTAAAATTAAGGGGGCTAAGATTAGTGGAAGAGCTAGAAATTTTTGATAAAATTAAAATTGGATTAGCATCAGATGAAAAAATAAGAGAATGGTCAAGAGGAGAAGTAAAAAAACCTGAGACTATTAATTACAGAACACTTAAGCCAGAAAAAGATGGTCTATTTTGTGAAAGAATATTTGGACCAACAAAAGATTGGGAATGCCATTGTGGAAAATATAAAAGGGTTAGATATAAAGGTATAGTTTGTGACAGATGTGGTGTTGAAGTTACAAAAGCAAAGGTAAGAAGAGAAAGAATGGGGCATATAGAATTAGCTGCCCCTGTAGCTCATATTTGGTATTTTAAAGGAATACCAAGTAGAATAGCCTTAATGTTAGACATTTCACCAAGAAATTTAGAAAAAGTCATATATTTTGCATCTTATATTGTAACAGATAAAGGAACAAGTGGACTTTCAAAGGCACAAGTATTATCAGAAAAAGAGTATCATGAAGCAGAAGAAAAATATGGAAAAGGTTCTTTTAAGGCTAAAATGGGTGCTGAAGCAATTAGACAGTTATTAGAAGAAATAGATGTAGAAAAATTGTCAGAGAAATTAAAAAAAGAACTAGATAAGGCTAGTGAGCAAAAGAAAGCTAAAATAATAAAAAGATTAGATACTGTAGAGGCATTTAGACTTTCAGGAAATAGACCAGAATGGATGGTTATGAATGTAGTTCCAGTTATACCTCCAGATCTAAGACCAATGGTTCAATTAGATGGTGGTAGATTTGCTACATCAGATCTTAATGACTTATATAGAAGAGTTATAAATAGAAATAATAGATTAAAAAGATTATTAGAATTAGGTGCACCAGAAATAATTGTAAGAAATGAAAAAAGAATGTTACAAGAATCTGTAGATGCATTAATAGATAATGGAAGACGTGGTAGACCTGTAACAGGAGCAGGAAATAGACCATTAAAATCTTTATCAGATCTATTAAAAGGAAAACAAGGTCGTTTCCGTCAAAACTTATTAGGAAAACGTGTTGATTACTCTGGACGTTCTGTTATAGTTGTAGGACCAGAACTAAAATTATATCAATGTGGATTACCAAAAGAAATGGCAGTTGAATTATTCAAACCATTTGTTATGAAAGAATTAGTTGGGCGTGGGATTGCTCATAATATAAAAAATGCAAAAAGAATGGTAGAAAGATTAAGACCAGAAGTATGGGATATATTAGAGGACGTAATAAAAGATCATCCTGTGTTATTGAACCGTGCTCCTACATTACACAGATTAGGTATTCAAGCATTTGAACCAGTATTAGTAGAAGGTAGAGCAATAAAATTACATCCTTTAGTTTGTACAGCATTTAATGCTGACTTCGACGGTGACCAAATGGCTATACATTTACCATTATCACCAGAGGCACAAGCAGAAGCTAGATATTTAATGCTTTCTGTAAATAACTTGTTAAAACCACAAGATGGTAAGCCAGTTACAGTTCCTACTCAAGATATGATATTAGGAAGTTATTATCTAACAATGGAAGTTTCTGGAGAACAAGGAGAAGGAAAATATTTCTCAAGTCCAGAAGAAGCAATAATGGCTTATGCAAATCATGATTTAGGATTACACGCAAATATACATGTTAGAATGACAAAAGAAACTGAAGAAGGTGTAAGATCAGGAATAGTAAAAACTACAGTAGGAAGAATTATATATAACGAAGGTATACCACAAGATTTAGGATTTGTAGATAGAAGCAAACCAGAAAATGAATTTGAATTAGAATTAAATTTCCCTGTATCTAAGAAGAATTTAGGAAAAATTATTTCTAAATCAATAAACAAACATGGATTAACAAGAACAGCAGAATTGCTAGACTATATTAAAGCAACAGGATTTAAATATTCTACAACAGGAGCTATAACAGTATCAGTTGATGATGTTAAAGTTCCAGAAGCTAAAAAACAAATTTTAGCAGATGCTAATGAGCAAGTAAATAACGTATTAAAACAATATAAACGTGGTTTAATAACAGACAATGAAAGATATAATTCTGTTATAAAGATTTGGGAAAAAGCAACTGATGATGTTACAGAAGCAATGAAAAATAATTTCGAAGACTTAAACCCAGTATATATGATGTCTCAATCAGGAGCCAGAGGTAATATTAACCAATTAAGACAGATTGCAGGTATGCGTGGACTTATGGCAAGTACTACAGGAAAAACAGTTGAAATTCCAATTACATCTTCATTTAGAGAGGGACTAGATGCTCTTGAATACTTTATATCAGCACATGGTGCTAGAAAAGGATTAGCAGATACTGCTTTAAGAACAGCGGACTCAGGATATTTAACTAGAAGATTAGTGGATGTTGCACAAGATATTATCGTTAGAGAAGAAGATTGTGGAACAACAGAAGGTATAGAAGTTTATGATATCAAAGACGGAAATCAAGTAATAGAAAAGATAGAAGAAAGATTAGTAGGAAGATATCCATTAGAAGATATTATAGACCCAACAACTAAGGAAGTAATAGTAGATACTAATACAATGATTACAGATAAAATAGCAGAAAAAATAGTATCTATAGGATTAGAAAAAGTAAAAGTACGTTCAGTTATTGGATGTAGAACAAAACATGGTGTATGTTGTAAATGCTATGGTATGGGACTTGCAACACACGAAGAAGTAAATATAGGAGAGGCAGTAGGAATAATTGCAGCACAATCAATTGGCGAACCAGGTACACAGCTTACAATGAGAACAATTCACTCTGGTGGTGTAGCAGGTGTTGCAGATATTACTCAAGGTCTTCCTAGAGTTGAAGAGTTATTTGAAGCAAGAAAACCAAAGGGTCTTGCAATTGTTTCAGAAATTTCAGGTATAGTAAAAATTTCTGAGAACAATAAAAAGAAAGAAGTTACTGTTACTTCTAGTGATGATTCAAGAACTTATTCAATACCTTTTGGAGCAAAATTAAAAGTTAGAGATGGTGACGAAATAGAAGCTGGAGATGCTATTACAGAAGGTTCAATAAATCCTAATGAAATATTAGCAATAAAAGGTGCTGATGGAGTATATGAATATCTTGTACAAGAAGTACAAAAAGTTTATAGAAATCAAGGTGTTGATATAAACGACAAGCATATAGAAATAATAGCAAGACAGATGTTAAAGAAAGTAAGAATAGAAGACAATGGAGATACTGGTTTATTTGCAGGATCATTAGTAGATGTACATGAAGTAGAAGACGAAAATAAGAAAATGATAGAAGAAGGAAAGAAACCAGCTCAATATAAACATTTATTATTGGGAATTACAAAAGCATCACTTGCAACAGATAGCTTCTTATCTTCAGCATCATTCCAAGAAACAACAAGAGTATTAACAGAAGCTGCAATAAAAGGAAGAGTTGACGAATTAATAGGACTAAAAGAAAACGTTATAATAGGAAAATTAATTCCAGCAGGAACAGGATTACCAATTTATAAGAACACAAAAATAAATACAGAAGATATGGAAGAGGGAGAAAAAATAAGTTAAAACTAAAAAATCCAGTTATTACTAACTGGATTTTTTATCTAATACAAATAGTGGGAATTTAAGATTAGTTTGTTATTGTTCTAAAATTTGATAATTTTTCGATTGTGTGTTATACTATTATTGGAAAATTTTGAGTGAAGGAGCTTTTTATGCCAAGTGAGAATAAAAAAATTTTTGAAAGGTTAATATCGAAAACAAAAATATATTTGGTAATTATAGCAGTATTACTTATTATAATATGTAGTTTTAATATTAGTTATATATTACCATCAATATTGGTGTATGCTTTAATTTTATTATACGCATATTGGAGTAATAATAAAAGAAAGTCAGAGTTAAAAGAACATATAAGAGATTTAACTTTTAGTATGGATAAAACAGCTAAAAGTACATTAATTAATACACCTTTTCCACTTGTTATTATAGAAACCAATGGAAATACAATTTGGAAAAGTAATAAATTTAATGAAGAATTTGCAAATATAGATATTAATAATATTATCGAAAATTTAGTAAAAGAAATAAAATTAGAATTAGAAAATAATCAAGCAAATATAAATAATGAGATTGTAAAAGATGTAAAAATAGAAGAAAAAACATATAAAGTAATTGGAAAATGTACAAAATCAAAAGAAGAATATATTTTAACATTATATTTTATAGACAACACTGAATTTGAATTAATAAAGAATAAGTATAATGATTCAAAAATATGTGTTGGAATTGTTATGATAGATAATTACGAAGAAATATTCCAAAGAATTTCAGATGAAGATAAACCTCAACTTATAGCAAAAATAGAAAAAAGTATATATGAATGGGGAAATTTATTTGAAGCACTAGTTATAAAATCTGAAAGAGATACTTATGTGATTTGCTTAGAACAGAAGAATTTAGAAGAGTTAAAAGAAAGTAAATTTAAAGTATTAGATACTATAAAAGAAATTGAAACTTCTGACAAAGCACCAATAACTTTAAGTATAGCTATAGCTAACGAAGGAGATTCAAATTATGAAAAATATAAATTGGCTCAAGCAAGTATAGATATAGCACTTGGAAGAGGTGGAGATCAAGCTGTTATTAGAGAAAATGGAAAATATGTATTCTTTGGTGGCAGGGCTCAAGAATTAGAAAAGAGAACAAAAGTAAAAGCTAGAATGATATCACATGCTTTAGAAGAATTGATCTTAGAATCAAAAGATGTAATGATTATGGGGCATGCAAATGGAGATATAGATTCAATGGGCGCAAGTATGGGAATATATAGACTTGCAAAAACATTAGAAAAAGATGTATATATAGTTAACAATTCTTATGGAATAAGTTTGGAAAATTTTATAGATACAGCAAAACAAGATAAAGAATACGAGAAGATAATAATTAACAAACAAGAAGCCATGTCTAAAATATCAGAAGAAACTTTATTAGTTATAGTTGATACACATAAAAGAACTTATGTAGAAGTTCCAGAGCTTTTAACTAAAACTAAGAAAATAGTTATAATAGATCATCATAGAAAAAGTCCAGACTTTATAGATGAAGCAATCCTATCATTCCATGAAGTTTATGCATCTTCTGCATCAGAACTTGTTACAGAAATATTAGAATATTCTGATAAAACAGTAGAGCTGGCTCAAATTGAAGCAGAAGCTTTATATGCAGGAATAATGATGGACACAAAAAACTTTACATTTAAAACAGGCGTTAGAACATTTGAAGCAGCAGCATATTTAAGAAAATGTGGTGTGGATATTATAAAAGTAAAAAAATGGTTTCAAAGTGATTTAAAAACATATAACAAAATTTCTAGAATTGTAGAAAGAGCAGAAGTGGTTAATGAGAGTATAGCTATTTCTATAAATGACGAAGAAGATAAAGATGCAAATATAATTTGTGCTAAAGCAGCAGATGAATTATTAACGATAAGCGATATTACAGCTTCATTTGTTATAGGCAAAATAGGAGATAAAGTATATATTAGCGGCCGCTCTATTGGAGATATAAACGTACAAGTTATTTTGGAAAAATTGGGTGGCGGAGGTCATATAACATTGGCTGGAGCACAAGTAGAGGGTATGACAGAAGAAGAAGTAAAACAAGAGTTAATTAACCGTATAAATGAATATTTTAGCGAAATATCAAGCTAATATTATATAAGGAGGTATTAAGTATGAAAGTTATTTTATTAGACAATATAAAAGGTGTAGGCAAAAAAGATGAAGTTATTAATGCTAGTGATGGATATGCAAGAAATTATTTATTACCTAAGAAATTGGCAGTAGAAGCTAACACAGAAAATATGAGTAAATTAAAAGCAAGAAACGATTCTAAAGAATATAAAAAAGATCTTGAAAAACATGAAGCATTAAAAATATCTGAAAAATTAAAAGGCATATTGTTAAAGATAAAAGTAAAATCTGGAGAAAATGGTAAAATATTTGGATCAATTACAGCTAAAGAAATTTCAGATGAATTAAAAAAGCAATATAAAATAGAAATAGATAAAAAGAAAATAGAATTAGAAGAAGCAATAAAAACTTTAGGAGTAGTAAAAGTAAGGATCCGTTTATATGAAGGAATATATGGTGAATTAAGAATAGATGTTATTTCTGAATAAATGAAAGGAACGGGACATTAAATGGAACTAGGAAAAGTACCACCTCATGATATAGAGGCAGAACAAGCTGTAATAGGTAGTATGCTAACAGATAAAGATGCAGTCGTAACAGCTATAGAAGTTTTAAAAGAAGAAGATTTTTATAGGGAAGATAATAAGTTAATATACTCTGCAATTGTAAATTTATATAATAAGGCAGAGCCTATAGATATAATAACTTTAAAATCAGAACTAACTGCAATGGGGAAATTAGAAGCTGTAGGAGGTTTGGAATATATAGCAGAATTACCAGACAGAGTTCCTACAACAGCCAATGTTGAACAATATGTAAAAATAGTAGAAGAAAAGTCAGCATTAAGAAATTTAATAAAAACTGCAAACGAAATAATTAATTTGGGATATGATCCAACAGAAGATGTAGAACAAATAATTGATGCAGCAGAAAAAAAGATCTTTGAAGTTATGCAAAAAAGAAATCAAAAAGGCTATGCATCAATTAAAGATATACTTGTAGATTCTTTTACTGAATTAGAAAAATTATATAATCAAAAAGAACATGTTACAGGAGTCCCAACAGGTTTTATTGATTTAGATTATAAAACTTCAGGATTACACGATTCTGATTTGGTAATTGTTGCAGCAAGACCTGCAATGGGAAAATCAGCTTTTGCATTAAATATTGCGGCTAATGCAGCAATAAGGGCGAAAGTTCCAGTTATTATATTTAGCTTAGAGATGTCAAAAGAGCAAATGACTAACAGAATATTGTGTAGTGAAGCAATGGTTGATAGTAACAAAGTTAGAACTGGTAAGATAGATGATGATGATTGGACAAAACTTGCAATGACTTCAGGAGAACTTTCAGAAGCCCCAATATATATAGATGAGACACCAGGAATTTCAATAATGGAAATACGTGCAAAATGTAGAAAATTAAAATTGGAAAAAGATATAGGTTTAGTAGTTATAGATTACATACAGTTAGTTCAAGGAAGTGGAAAAAGAGGAGCTAGCCGTGAACAAGAAATTTCAGAAATAAGTAGATCTTTAAAAATATTAGCAAAGGAAATTGGAGTTCCCGTAATAGCTTTATCACAGTTATCAAGAGCAGCAGAGCAAAGAACTGATCACAGACCAATGCTTTCTGACTTACGTGAATCTGGAGCTATTGAACAAGATGCTGATATAGTTATGTTTTTATATAGGGACGAGTATTATAATGAAGATACAGAAAAAAAGAATATTGCAGAAGTAATTTTGGCTAAACATAGAGGAGGTTCAACAGGTACTGTAGAATTATTATGGCTTGGTAACTATACTAAATTTGTTAATATTGACAAATATAGAGACTAAATTATTTTAAAACCGAAGGTTATATCTTATACCTTCGGTTAAGATTTATATATATAGGTATTAAGTGGGTGATAAATTGTTAGAAAACAAAGTATTAAAAACAATAGAAAAATACAATATGATAAATAATGGAGAAAAAGTAGTTGTGGCTGTCTCAGGAGGGCCAGATTCTATTTGCTTGTTAAATATATTAAATAATATTAAAGATAAATTAAACATAAAAATAGTTGTAGCTCATGTTAATCATTCGCTTAGAGAAGAAGCAAATGAAGAAACAGAATATGTTAAAAATTTTTGTAAAAAATTAAATATAGAATGTTATATAAAAAAAGTAGATATTTTAGAAATATCAAAAAAGAAAAAGATTGGAACAGAAGAAGCAGGAAGAAAAGAAAGATATAATTTTTTTGATGAAGTTTTTTCAAAAACAAAATCAGATAGAATAGCTACAGCACATAATTTAAATGATAATGCCGAAACTGTTTTAATGAATATTATAAGAGGTTCAGGATTATCAGGACTTAAAGGAATAGAAAAAGTAAGAGATTACAAATATATTAGACCATTAATTGAAATTTCAAGAAAAGAAATAGAAGAATATTGTAAGGAAAATAAATTAGAGCCAAAATATGATAAAAGTAATAAAGAAAATATTTATACTAGAAATAAAATAAGGAATATTTTAATTCCACTTTTAGAAAAAGAATTTAATCCAAATATTGTAAAAAGTATAAGTAAGTTATCAGAATTAGCAAAATTAGATAATGAATATTTTAATAATATTATAAAAAGTGAGTATAATAGGATAAAATTAGAAGAAAATAATAATGAAATAATTTTAAACTTAAAAGAGTTTAACAAATTAAATAATGTAATAAAATCAAGATTAATAATATATACTATTACTAGAATTTTTGGCTCATCACAAGGAATAGAAAAAATACATATAGACGATATTATTAAATTATGTGGAAACAATATCGGTAATAAATATCTTATACCAAATAAAAAAATAAAAATATATGTAAAAAAAGGTAAAGTTTTTTTTATTAAGCAAGTTTGAATTTCCGTAAGGAAAGCCTTGATATAACTTAAATAGCATAAAAAAAGTTTTATAAAAATACTTGAAATAGGGAATTTAATATGTTATATTTTAATTTGATAATTTAGATTAAGGAGGAAATATATTGAAAAGTAGTATAAAAACTTTAGCAATGTGGTTAGTAATTGGAATAATACTAATTGTTTTAATTAGTTCAATAATTGATAACAGAGAAAACAAATTAGCTTATTCAGAATTAGTAGCCAAAATAGAAAGTGGTGAAGTAAAAGAAATAGAAATTTCTGCAGATGGAACTAAGGCAGAAGTAAAACTAAAAAATGAAAATTTCGTAAAAGAAGTCAATATACCAAGTATGGATAATTTAATGGATACATTAAATGAAAGTATGAGAGCAGGAACAGTTACAGTAAGTGAAAAATCAGAATCAATGTTAATGGTTATACTTTCTCTTCTTACACCATTTGGAATTTTAATAATATTCTTTATTTTCTGGTTCTTGCTAATGAGTGGTAATCAAGGTGCTGGTGGCGGTGGTGGAAAAGCCATGTCATTTGGAAAAAGTAGAGCAAAAATGATTAATCCAACAGATAAAAGCAAAGTTACATTTGATGATGTTGCAGGTGTAGATGAAGAAAAAGAAGAATTACAAGAAATTGTTGAGTTTTTAAAAAATCCAAAAAAATATACAGATATGGGTGCAAGAATACCAAAAGGTGTATTGCTAGTAGGACATCCAGGAACAGGTAAAACATTACTAGCAAAAGCAGTTGCTGGAGAAGCAGGAGTTCCATTCTTTATAATAAGTGGTTCTGACTTCGTAGAAATGTTTGTTGGTGTTGGTGCATCACGTGTTAGAGACTTATTTGATGAAGCAAAAAGAAAAGCACCATGTATAGTATTTATAGATGAAATTGATGCAGTTGGTCGTCAAAGAGGAGCAGGACTTGGCGGAGGACATGATGAAAGAGAGCAAACTTTAAACCAATTATTAGTAGAAATGGATGGTTTCTCTGCAAATGAAGGAGTTATAGTTTTAGCTGCTACAAATAGACCAGATGTATTAGATAAAGCGTTACTACGTCCAGGAAGATTCGACAGACAAATTGTAGTTTCTAATCCAGATGTTAAAGCAAGAGAACAAATATTAGAAGTTCATAGTAGAAAGAAAAAATTAGCTGATGATGTTGATTTAAAAACAATAGCAAAAAATACTTCAGGATTTTCAGGAGCAGATCTTGAAAACGTATTAAATGAAGCTGCATTACTTGCAGCAAGAAGAAATTTAGATAGAATAGGAATGGCTGAAATAGAAGATGCTATGGTAAAAGTAACTATGGGACCTGAAAAAAGAACAAGGGTTAGAAGTGATAAAGAACAAAAATTGGTTGCTTTCCACGAAGCAGGTCATGCTGTTGTAAGTAGATTTTTACCTACACAAGATCCTGTACATCAAATTTCTATAGTACCTAGAGGTATGGCTGGTGGTTATACTATGTATAGACCAACAGAAGACAAATCATTTATGTCTAGAACAGAAATGGTAGAAAATATTATATCATTATTAGGAGGAAGAGTAGCAGAAAAATTAGTATTGGATGATATATCAACAGGAGCAAGTAATGATATAGAAAGAGCTACTAAAATCGCTAGAGATATGGTTACTAAGTATGGTATGAGTGAAAGAATAGGAACAATTACATTAGGACAAAATCAAGAAGAAGTATTTTTAGGTAGAGACTTTGCACAATCAAAAGAATATTCAGAAGAAACAGCAAATATTATAGACGAGGAAGTTAAAAGTATAATTGATTTTGCTTATAAAAAAGCAGCTGAGATATTACAATCTAATATGGATAAACTAAATACAGTAGCAAATATATTATTAGAAAAAGAAAAAATTGACGGAGAAGAATTTGACCAAATATTTAATAGTTAAAAAAATCCTTAGAATTTAATTCTAAGGATTTTTTTACTATTAATCGACTGATTCGGATTGTAAAGTAACTTTTACTATACTTCCTTCTTCTACAGAAGTTCCAGCTATTGGTTCCTGACTTACTACTGTACCACTTCCAGTAATACTAATATTCAGATTTAAATTATTAAGAATATTTTTTGCTTCCGATAAAGTTTTATCCTTTAAATCTGGTACCGTTTTAGAAGTTCTGGTATCATTAGATTCAGAATATAATTTTATAATTGAACCTTCAATTAAGTTGCTTCCTTTTGCAGGAACTTGAGCTGATACTAATTCATCATCATCTCCTGAAATAACACATTCAAAACCTGCTTCTTCTAATATCTTTTTAGCTTCTGCAATTGTTTTGTTTGTAACATCTGGAAGGCTTATTGTTTCTTCATTGTTAGTTGTAGTATTATTAGAAGATATATCTAAATAAGGTAAAAGTTCAGTAAGAATTTGATTTACTACAGGACCTGCTACAGAACTTCCTTGATGATTATCTTCTCCATGGTTTGGATCATATAAGGTTATTAATAATACAATTTCTGGATTCTCTACAGGTGAAATTGCAACAAATGATGCAGTATAACCTTCATCTGGATTACTAGGATCAGGCTCAGAAGTTCCAGTTTTACCTGCTATAGAGTAACCCTTAACTTGAGCATATTGCCCTGTACCATCAGTAATAACACTTTCTAACATATCTAACATTGTATCAGATGTTTCTTCAGATACTACTTGTCTAACTGCTACTGGATCAATTGTAGTAACTACTCCAGTATCTACATTTTTATATTCTTTAACAATTCTTGGCTTCATTAGTACACCATCATTTGCAATTGCAGATACTGCAGTTATCATTTGCAAAGGAGTAATTTTAAATCTCTGACCAAATGACATAGTTGCAAGTTCAACTGGTCCAACATCATCTAAATCCCAAAAAATGCTATTTGTTTCGCCCGGAGCATCAATTCCAGTATAATTGAATAAACCAAATGCATCGAAATATTTATACATAGTTGAACTACCTATTTTAGCGGCTATTTGCATAAATGCAGGATTACAAGATTCGGCTAATGCTTGTCTCAAACTTAAACTACCATGACCATAAGTATGTGAGCACCAAATTTTTTCTCCTGATACTATTTCATATCCAGGACAAGCATATACATTCTTTTTATCAGGCACTGCTAAATCTTCTTCTAAGGCAATTGCAGAAGTAAGAATTTTAAAAACAGAACCTGGCTCATAACCATCAGAAATAGCTCTATTTCTATATAATGATGTTAAGGTATTATATTGTTCATCTGAATCCATTTTATCCCATTCTTTTTCATCAATATGAATAGGAGTAAAAGGATCATTTAAATCATAATCAGGGTATGTAGCCATAGCTAAAATATCACCAGTTTGTGGATCCATTACAATTGCATTACCACCACGTGTACAATTATTTTCAATACAAGCTTGTTTTAAATACTTTTCTACTATAGATTGAATATTGGCATCTATTGTTAAAGTTAAATCATTGCCATTTTCTGGTGCAACATATTTTTCATTTTCATCTGGAATATATTCTCTAACAGCATCTTGTGAAGTTACTATTTTTCCAGGAGTACCAGTAAGTATAGAATCCCACCATGCTTCTATACCTTCAAGACCTTGATTATCAGTCCCACAGAAGCCTAGTAAACTAGAAGCTAAATTCTCATAAGGATAATATCTTTTGGTATCTTCATCTATATTAATACCAGAATAAATTTTTTCAGTTTCCATCCATTCTTTTAGTTTATCAATTTTATCTTTTTCAACTTTTGAAGCAATTGTAACAACACTAGATGTACTTGATACTTTTTTCAAAGTTTCTTCATAATCTAGTTCAAAAATTTCTGAAAAACTTTTAGCTACTTTTTCTTTTAAAGCCTTTGTTTTAGCTTCATCAATTTCATCATTATCATCTGTAACTACAATTGAATTAGGATTAATACTAACAGTATCTACGCTAACACTAATTGCTAATTGCTTTCCTGTTGAATCGTAGATAGTACCTCTTTTAGGACTTATTACTTCATTTGCAATAAGTTGAGCATACATTTGCTCCTTTAAATCTGCTCCATCAACAACTTGCAGCCAGAAAATACGAATTATTAGTAATAAAAAAATCACAATAAATACAGCGGCTCCTAATCGTAATCGCTTTGAAACAGAATAAGTTTTTTTCGTTTTTTGCTTATCATTAGATTTGTTCATTAATACACCTCACTTATATTACGATAATATTCTATTACAATTTTTTACAAAAATCAATATAATATTTGATATATACGGAAAAATTTGAAGCTTTTTAATTGACAAAATTTAAATCTGCATTTATTATAGTATTAGAAAAATATAATAAATAAGAAGGAATAAAATAAAAAATGCAAGGATTATTAGAAGAAACAAAATTTTTAATGAAAAAATATAATATTAGTGCCAACAAGAGTTTAGGACAAAACTTTTTAGTTAATGAAGAAGTTTTGGATAAAATTGTAGAATGTTCTAATATTAATAAAGAAGATTTAATTATTGAAATAGGACCAGGCTTAGGAACACTAACAAGTAAATTGTTGGAAAAGGCTGGTAAGGTTATTGCAATTGAATTAGATGAAAAAATGATAAAAATTTTAAATGATAGATTTTATTTATATAATAATTTTGTATTAATAAACAATGATGTACTTAAATTGGATTTAAATAAATTAATTGAAGATAACAGAGAAAATCTAAAGAAAGTTAAAATTGTAGCGAATTTACCTTATTACATAACTACACCTATTATAATGGAACTTTTAGAGAAAAGGATAAATATAGATAGTATTACTGTAATGATCCAAAAAGAAGTTGCTGATAGGTTAACTGCTATTCCTGGTGAAAAAGATACAGGGGCTGTAACTTATTGTGTTTATTATTATTCAGAACCAGAAAAAATTTTAAATGTTTCTAATCAATCTTTTGTACCAGAACCAAAAGTAGAATCAGAGGTTATAAAATTAAATATAAGGAATACACCTATTGTAGAAGTAAAAGATGAAAAGTTATTTTTTAAAATTATTAAAGCAAGTTTTGCACAAAGAAGAAAAACATTATTAAATGCATTATGCAATGGCGGAATAGTAGAAAATAAAGAAAAGGCAAAAGAATTATTAGCAAAATTAGATTTAGATCAAAATATTAGAGGGGAAAATTTGAGTATAGAACAATTTGCACGGTTTATCTAATTTTTTATCTAAAACTATTTAAAATATAAACTAAACATGTTATAATAATATTGTATTCTATGGAAAAGGAGGATAATATGAATCAAATTTTGGTTACGGAAAAATTATATATTACACCAGAACTAAAAAGAAAGAAAAGAATATATAAATTTGAATTCTTTCTATCTGTTTTTTTGATGTTCTCCTTATTTTCTTATGGTATATATGCAGAATATGATAGAAATAAAAGCGAAGCTGTATCACAAGAAATCCTAGCAGATATAAATATTAATACAGATACTACTGTAAAGCAAGCAGAAGACGATGTTATAGTTGTAGTACTAAATGTAGAAGAAGCACAAGAAAAAGAAGAAGAAGAAATAGATCAAACTGAAGAAATTAGTACAGCTACTTATGTTGCAGATGATGGAACAGAATATACAACAGAAGCTGTTCTAAATATACCAGAGTATGATATACACTATCCAGTACTTTCAACAACATCACCTGAATTATTGTGGATATCATTAAATAAATATTGGGGACCAGCTCCAAATGAAATAGGTAATTATTGTATAGTAGGCCACTATTATGAAAATGGTCACATGTTTGGTAACTTACATAAAATGAAAAATGGTGATATTGCAGAGCTTACAGATTTATCTGGAAGAACTGAAAAATATCAAGTTTATAAAAAAGAAGTAGTAGAACCGACAGATACTAGTTGCACTAGCCAAGCAAAACAGTTGGAAAATGGAATTAGAGAACTAACATTAATTACTTGTACAAATCATGGAACACAAAGATTAGTTGTAAAATTAAGAGAAATTTAAAAATATAATAACAAAAACCCTTTTAATGCATAAAATATATAAATAATGTATTAAGGGGGATTTTTTATGCCAAGAATACTAGTTTACAACAATGATACTAATAGAATGGAAACTTATTATAGAGGCGAAGAAGAAGCAATGCCATATATAACTAATAGAACTTTAAAAGTGAGAGAATTTAGAGGATCTAGCAGAAGTAATGTATTATGGACAGAAAAAAGAGCAATGCAGAGTTGGAACACACAAAGATATTTATATGGTAAACCTATAGATGTTGGGTTTGCTTTTAAAAGACCGTATGAAGGAGGTCATGGAAACCAAAGTCAACATTATGCTGGATTGGCTTTTGATGTTGGGCAAAGAATGACTAATGCGCAAAGGGATGCATTAAGAGCTTCAGCAGTAGCTTCAAATGTTTGGAGTTACGTAGAACCGCGGATATTTAACTCCTACATGGGTACATTTTGATAAAAGAAGAGGAACACCCGCATGTCCAACAGGAGGCTATCCATTAATTAGAGAAGGAAGTAGAGGAGCTTATGTATGTATAGCACAAGATGACTTAAATACTTTAGGATACAATACAGGAGGATTAGATGGTGTATTTGGACCTAAAACTAGAACTGCTGTTACAAGTTATCAGAGAAGAAAAGGCTTACAAGTAGATGGAATTATAGGTTGTGATACATGGAGCTCTTTACAGGAAGATGTAGTAGGAACAGGAAAAACATCAACTACTATAAATTCATGAAAAATAACATCCAATAAAAACTTGACTTAAAAGTTTTGTATTGGATGTTATTTTTAAGCATTTTCTAATTCTTTTTTATCTTCATTATGTTCTTTTATTTCTTCTAAAACTGATGTACAATTTGGACATCTTGTTGCCTTTATATTTATTTCACTAAAGCAATAAGGGCAAACTTTTGTAGTTGGCTCTGGCTTAGGCTCTGCAGGTTCTTCTTTTTTCTTTTTCTTATGGAATTTTTTATTTATTTTTTCATTAATTTTATCTAATCCACGCATATTTTTTATTTTAACGTTTTCTAAATTTTTATTTAATTTATTTATATATCTTACAAATAAGAATAAAGCAAAAGCAATAATGATAAAATTAATTACATTTGTAATAAAAGATCCATATTTTATAGAAACGTTATTAATAGTAAATTGTAATGAACTATAATCTATTTTACCTATGAAAATAGACATTACAGGTATTATTAAATCATTTACTAATGAGTTTACTATTTTTTGAAATGCACCACCAATAATAACACCGACAGCTAAGTCAACTATATTTCCACGCATTGCAAACTCTTTAAATTCTTTAAACATTTTTACCTCCTATAATATATTATATTATGACATAATGCGACAAAAGTCAATAAATTTAATTTAAGCATTTATTATTTGGAAAATAAGTGCTATAATATATTTTATGTAAAAATGTGAATAAGGTAATAAAGGATAAGGGAAAAAAGTAGGAGGAAGGTAAAATGAAATTACATATAGTAATGGTAGAACCAGAAATACCACAAAACACAGGAAATATTGCTAGAACTTGTGCAGCTATTGGAACAAAGCTTCATTTAGTAAAACCTTTAGGATTTGAAATATCAGATAAATATTTAAAAAGAGCAGGCTTAGATTATTGGGATAAATTAGAAATAGAAGAGCATAACTCATTACAAGAATTTTTAGAAAAATATAAACCAGAAGAGCATAACATGTATTTCTCAACAACAAAAGGACAAAAATGTTATTCAGATGTAGATTATTCAAATTTAGATGAAGTATTTTTACTATTTGGAAAAGAAACTAAAGGATTACCAGAAGATTTATTGAAAAAATACATAAGTAATGCAATAAGAATACCAATGAAAGAACATTTACGTTCATTAAACTTATCAAATTCAGTAGCAATTGTAGCTTATGAAGTATTAAGACAAGTGGGTTTTGATAAATTAGAACAAAAAAGCTCTTATTTTCTAAAAAAATAATTTTTAAACAATTTAATATTGACTTTTTATACAATTTTTGTTATCATAAATATGCTTTACTTTAAACAGACGCGAAAATAGCTCATCTGGTAGAGCGTCGCCTTGCCAAGGCGAAGGTAGCGGGTTCGAGCCCCGTTTTTCGCTCCATAAAATTATTTTGTAATATTAGTTTAAAGTAAAGCATATAATTTAATATAAAGAAACGGCGCTATAGCCAAGTGGTAAGGCACGAGTCTGCAAAACTCTGATCCCCGGTTCAAATCCGGGTGGCGCCTCCAATA
>CALXPY010000029.1 GCA_944390395.1 uncultured Clostridia bacterium
ACAAGTAAAAGTTGTAGCTAATGATGGAGTATATGTTAGAGAAAAGCCAACTACTTCTTCAGATATATTAACAGCACTTTCTAAAGGGACAGTACTAACGAGAGTAGAAAAAGAAGTATCTACAGCAAATAATTACATTTGGGATAAAATAACAACTAAAGATGGAATTTCAGGGTATGTAGCAAGATGTGAAAAAGGTTCAGATGAATTATGGATAGAACCAGTTAATGGAGAATCAGAAAAACCTTCAACTGGTGATGAAAAATTTGAAATAAGCGAATCAAATCTTATAAGTTTACCAAATACTACAGTTGAGGATATTAAGAAAAAAGATTCTAAAGCAGTCGTAAAAAATGGAGATACAACAATTTCTACTGGAAATGTAGGAACTGGATATAAAGTGACATATAATAGCAAGTCTTATACTATAATAGTATTAGGTGATTTAAATGGAGATGGAAAAGTTACAACGGTAGATGCATCTAGAGTTTTAAAAGCAGCGGCAGGAAAGTACAAATTAGATGATAACACAAAATTGGCATCAGATATTAGTGGAGACGGAAAAGTTACAACTGTGGACGCATCTAGAGTATTAAAAGCAGCAGCAGGAAAGTATAATTTATCATTGTAATATGAGAAAGGATGAAAATAATGAAAAAGAGTTTAATAAATATATTATTGTTATTATTTGCTTTAGTGATTATACTAAGTACATGGAATGTAATTAAAGTGGAAGCTGTTAGCACAACTTTGTCAGCAAGTAGTAAAACAGTTACTGAGGGAGATACATTTTCGGTATCGATCTCTTCTTCAATTAGTTTAGCAGGATGGACTATCTCTGTAAGTGATAATGGTGGGTGCACATTTCAAAGTGCTACTGGAGGAGAGGTATCAGGTAGTACAGTATATGGAACAAGTGTAAATGGTACTAAGAGTTTAGCAACATATACATTTAAAGCGCCAAGTGTAGATAAGAAAACTACGATAAAAATACAATTTTCTGCTTCTGAAATGACAGACAACACATCTGAAGTTAATGAAGTAGATAGTGCAAGCTGCACAGCAACTATTACAGTTAACCCAAAAGCTTCTTCTGGAGGAAGCAATGGAGGATCATCAGAAAATAATAAACCAGCAGAAGAAGAACCAGAAGAAAAAGTAAGCTTTTCATCAGTAAATGAAACGGTGTATGCAACAGCAAGTGTAAACGTAAGATCAAGTTATTCTACAAGTTCAAGTATAATTGGAGGACTTGATGAAGGTCAAAGTGTTACAAGAACAGGTATTGGCGATAATGGATGGAGTAGAATTAGTTACAATGGTTCAACTGCTTACGTTTCAAGCGATTATTTAACAAAAACAAAACCTAAAGTAGAAGAAACAGAAAATAAAGACGATGAAAAAGAAAAAGAAGAAGAAAAATCAACTAATAAAAATCTTAGTAGTTTAAAAGTTACACCATCTGGATTAACGCCAGAATTTGATGCCAATACAACACAATACACAATGACTGTAGGATCAAATATAGACAAACTAGATATTGAAGCAATAGCAGAAGATGAGAAAGCTAAAGTAGAAATTACAGGAAATGAAGAGTTAAAATTAGGAGACAATATTATAAAAATAGCTGTTACTGCAGAGGATGGAACTGTTAGAACATATATGATTACTGTAACCAAAGAAGAAACGGTTCAATTTGGATTATCAGAATTATCAATAGAAGGAATAACATTAACACCTGAATTTTCAACAGGAGTTTATGAATATACGGCAAATACTGACAACAAAGAACTAAAAGAACTTAATATTACAACAAAAGCTAGTGATGAAGATGCGAAAATAGAGATAATTGGAAATTCAGACTTTAAAGAAGGCGAAAATGTAATAACAATATTAGTTTCACAAGGTGAAGAAACAGTAACATATCAAATAAAATTAAATATAGTAGATACACCAGTTGAAACACCACAAGAAAACAATAATATGATTTATTATATAGGTGGAGCTATATTAGCAGTTATTATTTTAGTAATAATTATTGTAGTTGTAAAGAAAAGAAAATCAGGAACTAGGGATGAAGAAGATGATAATTTTACATACTATTCACAAATAAAAACTAATACAGAAGATTCAAAAGATGAAGTGAAAGAAGAAGACAATACAGTAAATAATAATAGCAATACAGAGAACTTTAACTTTGAAGATGATGAAACACCAAAAAAGAAAAAAGGAAAACATTTTTAAACTTTATTTGGTAAATTATATATTATAAAATATAAAAAAGTTGCTTTGAATAAAAGAAAAAGTTCAAAGCAACTTATTTTTGGAAAAAAATATTGTATTTTTTGAATTTATTGATATAATAATAGAAAAGTAAATTAAGGGAGGTTTTTTATGTTAAAAAAAGTTGCAATACTTGCTAATGGTGGAGATGTTTCAGGATTTAATGCTGTAATTAGAGCTATTATAAAAACAGCAGAAAATAATAATGTGGAATGTTATGGGTTTATAGATGGATATAGAGGTCTATTAAATAATGATATAATTAGATTATGTACAAGCGCTAATGGAAATGCAATTGGTATACTTCCAAAAGGCGGTTCAATTATAGGTTCTTCTACAAATGCTAATGTTTTTAATTATCCTGTAGAAGAAAATGGAAAAACAGTATATAAAGATTTATCTGATAAATGTGTAGAAAATATCAAGAAAAATGAAATTGATTGTTTATTTACATTAGGAGGAGACGGAACACAAAAATCTGCAAGAGATTTTTCTTTAAAAGGAATTAATGTTATTGGTGTCCCAAAAACTATAGATAATGATGTTGCATGTACAGAGATTACTTTTGGATATAATACAGCAGTTTCTGTTGCCGCAGATGCATTAGATAGACTTCATACTACAGGTGAGACACACCATAGAATTATGGTATTAGAGGTAATGGGAAGATATGCAGGTTGGATAGCATTAGAGTCTGCAATTGCTGGAGGAGCAGATGTCGCTTTAATACCTGAAATACCTTATGATATAAATAAAGCAGCTGAAAAAATTTTAAACAGAAAAGCTTTAGGAAAAGAATTTAGCGTAGTAGTTGTAGCAGAAGGAGCTATGCCTATAAATGGTAGCATATCAATAAAGAACGTAAGAAATAATGGTAATGGTGTTGATAATAACAAATTAGGAGGAGCTGGAGAAAAAGTAGCACAACAATTGCAAGAATTAACAGGACTAGAAGCAAGATGCACAGTATTAGGATATATGCAAAGGGGAGGAACTCCAACAGCTTATGATAGAGTTCTTTCAACGAAATACGGAGCAAAAGCAATGCAATTGGCATTAGAAGGAAAATTCAATACTCTAGCTGTAATAAAAAATGGTAGACTAGATAGCGTGCCTTTAGAAGATGTTGTCGGAGAAAATAAAGTAATAGGTGCAGTTTCTGGTAATACTCCTGAAAGTAACTTAAAAAGAGTAAATATGGATGATGATTTAGTAAAAACAGCAAGAAGTATAGGAATTAATTTAGGAGATTAAGAAAGAGTGAGATTTTAATGATAGATTTTAAAGAGATAATAGCAAAAAAAATTAATAATATAGTAAATTTAGATGAAACTAATATATATAATAACTTAGAGATACCACCAAAACAAGACATGGGAGACTATGCTTTCCCTTGTTTTGTGTTATCAAAGGAGCTAAAAAAATCACCACAAATAATTGCAGAAGAAATAAAGGATAAAATAGAATTAGATAAAAATATTTCTGAAATAAAAGTTGTAGGTGGATATTTAAATTTTTATTTAAATAAAGAGTATTTTATAAAGAATGTATTAAATGAAATGGCAGAAAAAAATGAAAATTATGGTTCAAGTAATATCGGTAATGGAAAGAATATAGTTATTGACTATTCATCACCTAATATTGCTAAACCATTCCATATAGGACATTTACGTTCAACAGTTATAGGAAATAGTATATATAAAATATATAAATATTTAGGATATAATTGTATAGGAATAAATCATATTGGAGATTGGGGAACTCAATTTGGAAAACTTATAGAAGGATATAAAAGATGGGGAAATGAATACAATATAGAAGAAAACCCAATTGATGAATTAACTAAAATTTATATAAGAATAAATAATTTATGCAAAGAAGATGAAAGTGTACTAGAAGACTGCAGAAATAATTTTAAAAAATTAGAAGATGGCGATGAATATTGCGTTAACTTATGGAAGAAGTTTAAAGAACTAAGTCTGAAAGAATTTGAAAGAATATATGATTTATTAGATGTGCATTTTGATTCTTATAATGGAGAAGCATTTTATTCAGATAAAATGCAAGAAGTAGTGGATATATTGGAAAGAAAAGGTTTATTAGTTGAATCAGAAGGAGCTAAAGTTGTTGACCTTTCTGAACAAGGAATGATACCTTGTATTATCGAAAAATCAAATGGTTCAACAACGTATGCTACTAGAGATTTAGCAGCTATAATGTATAGAGCAAGAGAATATGATTTTAATAAGGCGATATATTTAACTTCTTATGAGCAAATATTACACTTTAAACAAATATTCGAAGTAGCTAAAATGCTAGATTTGGATGAAAAGTATACAAGTAATTTAATTCATGCTCCTTTTGGAATGGTACAATTAAAAACAGGTAAGATGTCTACAAGAGAAGGAACTATAGTAAAACTTGAAGATTTACTTAATGAATCTATTACAAGAGTTAAAGCAATTATAGAAAACAAAAATCCTAATTTAGAAAATAAAGAAGAAATAGCAAAACAAGTAGGAATAGGTGCAGTAATTTTCAATGATTTATACAATAATAGAATTAAAGATGAAGTATTTGATTGGGATATAATGCTAAATTTTAATGGTGAAACAGGACCATACATGCAATATATTTATGTAAGAACTAAAAGTATATTAGAGAAAGCAGGATATATACCAAAAATTGAAGATGTAGATTTTGATTTATTGAATAATGATACAGCATATAAAATAATAAAATTAATATATTCTTTTCAAGATACTATTATACAAGCAGCAGAAAAATATGAACCATACATAATTGCAAGATATCTAATTAATTTAGCACAAAGTTTTAGCACTTTTTATAACGAAAATAAAATATTAGGAGAAGAAAAAAAGGTACAAGATACAAGAGTATATTTAACTTATGCGGTTGGAAATGTTTTAAAAATAGGCGCTAGCTTATTAGGAATAAAAATGCCAGATAGAATGTAAGAGAAGTTTATGAATGGAAGCAGTAAAAGATAAAATAACAAACGGAGAAAGAAAAGCAATAGAAAATGAAAAAATTGAAACTAATAAAAAAGAATTTACAATATGTGGTTTTACTATTACTAGAATTTTGGCATATTTTATAATTTATAGTGTTATAGGTTTTATTATAGAAACAATATTTGGATTATTAACCAAAGGAGTAGTTGAAAGTAGAAAAAGCTTTTTATATGGACCATTTTGTGGAATATATGGTATAGGCGCAGTAGTAATGATAATAGGATTACAAAAATTTAAAAAGAATAACTATACTCTATTTATTGGCGGATTTATTATTGGTTCTATAGTAGAATATGTTATTAGTTTAATAGGAGAAATTATTTTTCATATTAAGTGGTGGGATTATTCTGATATGCCATTTAATATTAATGGTAGAATTTGTATATGGTTTTCATTCTTTTGGGGAGCACTTGCTATATACCTTATGAGTCATATACATCCTAAAGTAGATAACTTTTTAAATAAATTTTCTCCTAAAAAGGTGAAAATTGTAACTATAATCTTAACTATATTAATATTTATAGACTTTTTATTAACTTGTTTTGCATTAAAAATGTTTTTTGTTAGGTTAGTAAATAATTATGATTTGGAATTAGCAAATGTAGAAAAATATATAGATAAATATAATGAACTTTATGAGAATCCAACAATAAAATATATAGTAGATACTTTTTGGAATGATGAGAAAATGTTAAAGACTTTTCCAAATATAAAAGTTACCAAAAAAGATGGTAGTATTTTATGGATTTGTGATTTGTTAAAAGATATTCAGCCATATTATTTTAGAGTATTTACGCCTAAGACATAAAAATGTTTGACAAAATAAAAATATAGAATATAATATATAGAGATTAAACTTCTTAAGGGGGAAATTATATGAGAAGATACTTTGGAACTGACGGAATAAGAAGAATTGCTAATACAGAACTTTCGCCAGAATTAGTATATAGAGTTGCAAAAGCAGGAGCTTATGTATTATCTAAACATTGCAATCATACACCTACAATTTTAATAGGAAGAGATACAAGAATTTCTGGTACACTTATAGAAAGTGCAATGGTAGCTGGATTCTTAAGTTATGGGGCAAATGTAAAAATTTTAGGAGTAATTCCTACACCTGGTGTAGCATATTTAACTAAAAAATTAAAAGCGGATGCAAGTGTTGTTATATCAGCATCACATAATACTTATGAATTTAATGGTGTAAAATATTTTAGTAACAAAGGAATGAAAATTCCTGATGATATAGAAGAAGAAATAGAAGAAGTAATGGATTCAGACAAATTAACAGATTTTACAGCTGTAAATGATAAAATAGGTATATCTGAAATACGTACAGATTTGTTAGATGAATATGTATATTTCTTTAGAAAAAATTTCGAAGAAGATTTTGAAGAATATGATAAATCTGATTTTGTAGTAGCAATAGATACTGCAAATGGAGCCACATCTGTAGTAGCAGAAAAAGTTTTTACAGCATTAGGCATTAAACATTACATATTAAATAATACACCAAATGGTATAAATATAAATGATAACTGTGGCTCAACACATTTAGACGTACTAAAAAAATATGTGGTTGAAAATAAATGTAATTTAGGAATTGCTTATGATGGTGATGGAGATAGATGTTTAGCAGTTGACGAAAATGGTAATGAAATTGACGGAGATAAACTAATTGCTGTAATTTCTAATTATTTAAAAGAAAAAGGCAAATTAGCTAATAATACTATTGTATCTACTGTAATGAGTAATTTAGGATTAAAAAAATATGCAGAAAAAAATAATATAAATATAGTTCAAACTAAAGTAGGAGATAGATATGTTCTTGAAGAAATGCTAAAAAATGGTTATAATATCGGTGGAGAACAATCTGGACATATAATTTTCTTAGATTATAATCCAACAGGAGATGGAATACTTACATCTTTAATGTTTATAAAAGTAATGTTGGAAAAGAAAATGAAGGCATCTGATTTATGCAAAATAATAAAATTTTACCCACAAGTCTTAGTAAATGCTAAAATAAAAAATGATAATAAAGAAAAGTATAATGAAGATGTAGAAATAAAAGCAAAAATTGATGAGCTAGAAAAAGAATTTGCAGACAATGGTAGAATTTTGATTAGACCTTCAGGAACTGAACCTCTAATAAGAGTTATGATAGAAGGGGAAGATCAAAACTATATACAAACAAAAGCAGAAGAACTTGCAAAATTGATTGAAAAAAAATTAAATTAGTAAGGAGGTAGAGGTATGCCAATGATAAATTTCACAAATCCAACTACTGTATTATTAGGAGTTATATTATTTCTTTTAATACTTTTCTTAGGAAAAGAAACTAAAAGAAGTGCTATAATAGCAGTAATGTTATTTGTTTTTATAGCAATATTAGTAGGCCATACAGTAGAATATGCAGTAATAGCAAACAAAACACAAGAAGTATATTATGGTATTGTTAGGTCAATAATGTTTGACTTTGCATTTATCTTCTTATCATTTGTTTCATATTTGTGGATAGATGATATGGAAGCTAAAGTGAAAAAGAAAAAAAGTATTGACAACAGTTTAGAGTGGTTTTGGAAAAAAGTTTAGCAGAAATCAAATTGAAAGGAGAAATTATGGACACAAAGAAATTTTATATTACGACTCCTATTTATTATCCAAGTGGAAAATTCCATATAGGAACGGCCTATACAACTGTATTGGCCGATACAATTAAAAAATATAAAATGGCTAGAGGATATGAAGTAAGATTACTTACTGGAGTGGATGAACACGGACAAAAAATAGAAACTATAGCAAAGGAAAAAAATTTAACACCACAAGAATATGTTGACTTTATGGCAGAAGAAGCAAAAAAATTGTGGAAGTTAATGGAAATAGATTATGATGACTTCTTTAGAACAACTAATCCTAATCATGAAAAGGTAGTTGCAGAAATATTTGATAAATTAATGGAACAAGGAGACATATATAAGTCTGAATATGAAGGATGGTATTGCATGCCTTGTGAAACATATTTTACAGAAACACAATTAGTAGATGGAAAATGTCCTGATTGTGGTAGAGAAGTCTCAAGAATGAAAGAAGAAGCATACTTTTTCAATATGAAAAAATATGCAGATAGACTTATAAAATATTATGAAGAGAATCCAGATTTTATTACACCAGAATCAAGAAAAAATGAATTAATGAATAACTTTTTAAAACCTGGATTAGAGGATTTATGTATTACACGTACTAGTTTTGATTGGGGAATTAAAGTAAAAAAAGATCCAAAACATGTTATATATGTTTGGTTAGATGCATTAACAAACTATATTACATCATTAGGTTATATGACAGATGATGATACATTAATGAAAAAGTTTTGGCCTGCAGATTTACAAATTGTAGGAAAAGACATTATAAGATTTCATGGTATCTACTGGCCAATATTTTTAATGGCATTAAATTTGCCATTGCCAAAGCAAATATACGCACATGGCTTTGTAATGATGAAAGATGGAAGAATGTCTAAATCTAAAGGCAATGTTATATACCCTGAAGTTTTAGTAGAAAGATATGGATTGGATGCTACAAGATATTACTTGCTTAGGGAATTACCTTATGGACAAGATGGAACATTTTCACCAGAAAGCTTTGTAGAAAGATTTAACTATGATTTATGTAACGACTTAGGAAATTTATTAAATAGAACTATTGGAATGATAAACAAATATTGTAATGGTATAATTCCAAAATATAACGGAATAAAAAATTCTGTAGATAAAGAATTAGAAGAATATACATTAAATCAAATTAAAGTTATAGAAGAGCAAATAGATACTGTTCACATTTCAAATGCTTTAGCAGAAATTTGGAATTTAATTTCAAGGGCGAATAAATATGTAGATGAAACATCACCATGGGTTTTAGCAAAATCTGATGACAATGAAGATAAAGAAAAATTAGATTCTGTTATGTATCATTTAGCAGAAAGTTTAAGAAAAATTGCAATTTTATTAAACCCTTTTATAACTCATACAAGTAATAAAATGTTTAAACAACTTGGAATATTAGATGAAAACTTAAAAACATGGACAAGCTTAGAAAAATATGATTTAATAAATGAAAATACAAAAGTTGTAGAAAAAGGAGAGCCTTTATTTATGAGGCTTGATCAAGAACAAGAAATAGAATTTATAAAAAATCAGATGAAATAAAAGGAGTTTCGTATAATTTATTATACGAGTATGAAAAATGGGAAAATTATTTGTTATTGATGGAACAGATGGTAGCGGAAAACAAACACAAATGCAAGAATTAAAAAATAAATTAATTTCAGATAGAATAGAATTTAAAGAAGTTAGTTTTCCAAACTATGATAGTCCATCATCTAGTTTAGTGAAAATGTATTTATCCGGTGAATTTGGAGACAATGCAAAAATGATTAGCCCGTATATAGCGTCAACATTTTATGCTGTAGATAGATATGCTACTTATGTAAAAGGTTTTAAAGAATTTTATGAAAATGGTGGTATTATACTAGCAGACAGGTATACTACTGCAAATATGGTACATCAAGCAGGAAAAATAGATAATGAACAAGAAAGAGAGAAGTTTTTAAATTGGTTATGGGATTATGAATTTAATTTATATAAGCTTCCTGTACCAACAAAAGTCTTTTTCTTAAAAATGCCACCAGATGTTGCAATAAATTTAATAAAAGACAGGGAAAACAAATTTACTCATAATGCAGAAAAAGATATTCATGAAAAAGATAAAAACCATATATTAGATAGTTATAATGCAGCTTGTAGTGTAGCTAAAAAATATAATTGGTATGAAGTAGAATGCGTGAATAATGGAGCAATAAGAACTATAGAGGATATATCTAATGAGATATATTCAGAAGTAAAAAAATATATTTAAATTAGGTTTTAACTTCTTAAACAAAAAGAAGTTTAAATATAAAATTATAAGGAGGTTCTTTATGAGTCACAAATATGTTTACTTATTTAAAGAAGGAAATGCTAGCATGCGTGAATTGCTAGGAGGAAAGGGTGCTAACTTAGCAGAAATGACTAATTTAGGTTTGCCAATTCCACAAGGTTTTACAGTTACAACAGAGGCGTGCACACAATATTACGAAGATGGAGAAGTTATCTCTAAAGAGATAGAAGATCAAATATTTGAAGCTTTGTCTAAATTAGAAGAAATTTCTGGTAAGAAGTTTGGAGATAAAGAAAATCCATTACTAGTATCTGTTCGTTCAGGAGCTAGAGCATCAATGCCTGGTATGATGGATACAATATTGAACTTAGGATTAAATGACGAAGTAGCAAAAAGTATAGCAGCAAAGAATGAAAGATTTGCTTATGATAGTTATAGAAGATTTATTCAAATGTTTAGTGATGTTGTTATGGAAATACCAAAACCACTATTCGAAAAAGAAATAGATATAATGAAAGAGAAAAAAGGTGTTAAATTAGACACTGAATTAACAGCAGAAGATTTAAAAGAATTAGTAACTATATTTAAGGGAATATACTTAAAAGAACATGGAAGTGAGTTCCCATCAAATCCAACAGAACAATTAAAAGAAGCTGTAAAAGCAGTATTTAGATCATGGAACAATCCAAGAGCTATAACATATAGAAGATTAAATGATATTCCAGGAGATTGGGGTACAGCAGTTAATGTTCAAGAAATGGTATTTGGAAACATGGGAGATGACTGTGGAACAGGTGTTGCATTTACTCGTAACCCTGCAACAGGAGAAAATAAATTATTTGGTGAATATTTAATGAACGCTCAAGGTGAAGACGTTGTAGCAGGAATTAGAACACCAGAACCAATAGCTAAACTAGAACAAACAAATAAAAAAGCATTTGACGATTTCGTAATGTTTGCAAATAAATTAGAAAAACATTATAGAGATATGCAAGATATGGAATTTACAATTGAAAGAGGAAAATTATTCTTCTTACAAACAAGAAATGGAAAAAGAACAGCAAACGCTGCTTTAAAAATTGCAGTTGACTTAGTTAACGAAGGTATGATTACAGAAAAAGAAGCTGTTTTAAGAGTTGAACCAAATCAATTAGATCAATTATTACATCCAAACTTTGATAGCGAAAAATTAAAAGCAGCAAAACCAATTGCAAAAGGATTAGCTGCATCTCCAGGAGCTGCTACAGGAAAAGTAATATTTACAGCTGATAAAGCAGTAGAAATGCATGAAGCAGGAGAAAAAGATTTAATTCTAGTTAGACTTGAAACATCACCAGAAGATATAGATGGTATGAATGTATGCCATGGTATATTAACAGTTCGTGGTGGTATGACATCACATGCTGCAGTTGTTGCTCGTGGTATGGGCACATGTTGTGTAGCTGGATGTGGTGAATTAGTAGTTAATGAAGAAGAAAAATATTTTACAGACCCACAAGGAAATAAATATCATGAAGGAGATTATATTTCTCTAGACGGATCAACAGGAAATGTATATGGAGAAAAAATTGATACTGTTGATGCTACTGTTTCAGGAGATTTTGCTAAATTAATGGGTTGGGCAGATCAATATAGACAAATGGAAGTTAGAACAAATGCTGATACACCAAAGGATGCAGAAGTTGCATATAAATTTGGTGCACAAGGAATAGGATTATGTAGAACAGAGCACATGTTCTTTGCTCCAGATAGAATAGCAGCAATTAGAGAAATG
Organism: uncultured Clostridia bacterium; assembly: GCA_944390395.1. Taxonomy (GTDB): domain Bacteria; phylum Bacillota; class Clostridia; order TANB77; family CAG-508; genus CAG-273. The sequence continues at coordinate 12,031 of CALXPY010000029.1, forward strand.
ATAGTTTCTAAAACACCAGAGCAAAGAGCAAAAGCATTAGAAAAAATACTTCCAATGCAAAGAGGAGACTTTGAAGGTTTATTTAAAGCAATGAAAGGATATCCTGTAACTATAAGATTATTAGATCCACCTCTACATGAATTCTTACCTCATGATGATGAAGATATAGAAGCTTTAGCAAAAGAAATGGGAATGACTTTTGAAGAATTAAAGAATGTAGTAGAAGGATTACATGAATTTAACCCAATGATGGGACACAGAGGATGTCGTTTAGATGTTACTTATCCAGAAATAGGAGAGATGCAAGCTAAAGCTATTATACAAGCTGCAATAAATGTAAATAAAGAAGGAATGAATGTTGTTCCAGAAATAATGATTCCTCTTGTAGGAGAAGTAAAAGAATTAAAATATGTTAAAGATATAATTGTAAAAGCAGCAGATGAAGAAATTAAGAAAGCTGGAGTAAACTTAAAATACAAAGTTGGAACAATGATAGAAATTCCAAGAGCAGCATTAACTGCTGACGAAATCGCAAAAGAAGCTGAATTCTTCTCATTTGGTACAAATGATTTAACTCAAATGACATTTGGATTTAGCCGTGATGATGCTGGTAAATTCCTAAATGCATACTATGATAAGAAAATATATGAATCAGATCCATTTGCTAAATTAGACCAAAAAGGTGTTGGAAAACTAGTAAAAATGGCAGTTGATTTAGGAAAACAAACTAGACCAGATATTCACTTAGGAATTTGTGGAGAGCATGGAGGAAATCCACCAACAGTTGAATTCTGCCATAATATTGGATTAACTTATGTATCTTGCTCACCATTTAGAGTTCCAATTGCAAGATTAGCAGCAGCACAAGCAGCAATAAAGAACCCTAGATAGAAATTAAAAAAGATTAGTTTGAAATATAACTAATCTTTTTATTTGATAAAAAGGTTGATTTTTTTGATTTAAATTATATAATTAATGGATGAATATTGGTTGATATAAATAAATAAAGGGAATGATTTGACAATTAAAATATTTATTTAAAAAAGAGTAGGAGATTATATATGTTACAAATAAAAAATATTCATAAACAATATAAAACAGGGGATTTAGTACAAAAAGCTTTAGATGATGTAAGTTTAAACTTAAGAGACAATGAATTTGTCGCAATTCTTGGACCAAGTGGTTCTGGCAAAACAACACTTCTAAATATTATTGGAGGTTTAGATCGTTACGATAAAGGTGATTTAATAATAAATGGAATTTCTACAAAGAAATATAAAGATAGAGATTGGGATTCTTATCGTAATCATACAATTGGATTTGTATTCCAAAGTTATAACTTAATACCACATCAGACTATCCTAGCAAATGTAGAATTAGCTTTGACTATTTCTGGAGTATCAAAAAGTAAGCGTAAACAAAAAGCAATAAAAGCTCTTGAGCAAGTAGGGCTTGCAAACCAAATGCATAAAAAACCAAATCAATTATCTGGTGGACAAATGCAAAGAGTTGCCATTGCAAGGGCATTAGTAAATGATCCAGATATAGTACTTGCTGATGAACCAACTGGTGCCTTAGATAGTGATACTAGTATTCAAGTTATGGAATTGTTAAAAGAAGTGGCAAAAGACCGATTAGTAGTGATGGTAACACATAATCCAGAACTTGCAAAAGATTATGCCACGCGTATTGTAAACATTAAAGATGGAAAAATACTTTCAGATACAAATCCATATATTGTAGAAAATGAAAAAAATACAAATCCAGTACATAAGAATTTAGGAAAAACAACTATGTCATTCATAACTGCATTATCTTTGAGCTTTAATAATTTAAAAACTAAAAAGGGAAGAACAATTTTAACATCTTTCGCTGGCTCAATAGGCATTATTGGTATAGCACTTATATTATCATTATCAAATGGTGTTAATACATATATTAGATCTGTAGAAGAAGATACATTGTCAGAGTATCCATTGCAAATACAAAGCACAGGAGTCGATATAAGTTCATTACTTATGGGAACAAATAATATTGATGAAGAAAATAAAGAAAGTGGAGACATTAATGTTAGCAAAAGAATAACAAATATGTTTTCTACAATAGGTTCTAATGATTTAAAGTCATTAAAACAATATTTAGAAAGTAATGAAAGTAATATTAAAGAATATGCAAAAACAATTGAATATTCTTATAATGTTACACCAATAATTTATAGTTCAGATACAAAAAACTTAAGGCAAATAAATCCAGACATTACTTTTTCAAGTTTAGGAATGGGTTCTGGAGCATCAAGTAATAGTATGATGTCTAGTATGATGAGTACTGATGTATTCTTCCAAATGCCAAAAGATAGCAGTTTATATGAAAATCAATATGATGTAAAAGCTGGAAAATGGCCTACAAATTATAACGAATGTGTATTAGTTTTAACATCACAAGGGAATATTAGTGACTTTTTATTATATGCATTGGGATTAAGAGATTATAGTGAAATAGATAACTTTGTTACTCAATTTTCAAACGGAGAAGAAGTAACTACACCTAACAATTTAGGTTCATATTCTTATGATGATATTTTAGGAACTACTTTTAAATTGATTGATATTAGTGATTGCTATGAGTATGATGAAGAATATAAAATTTGGCGTGATAAAACTGAAAATACTGAATATATGAAAAATGTTGTAAAAGACGGAGAAGATTTAGAGATAGTTGGAATTGTCAAGCCAAAAGAAGGTGCAACAAGTACTATGCTATCAAGCGGAATTTGTTATCCAGCATCTTTAACAGATCATGTTATTGAAAATGCAAAAAACAGCAAAATTGTGCAAGAACAATTAGCAAATCCAGAAATAAATGTATTTACAGGTAAGAGATTTGACGATACAGAAGAAGAAAGCTCTTTTGATATGAACTCTTTAATTGATGTAGATACTAATGCTATACAATCAGCTTTTAAAATAGATCAATCAAAAATAAATGTTGATTTTGGGAATTTAAATGATATATTAACACAAAATTCCTTACCACCTCTTGATATAAATGATATCTTAAGTAACATTGAATTTTCTTTGTCAAGTGAAGATATACAAAAAGTAATAGCAGATCTTTTAAATGGTTATGAAGAATACGTTAAAAATAAACCAGAAGCAAATATAGGTCAAATAGGTGAACAATTATCGGCATATTTACAATCAAAAGAAGTTAGTGAATATTTAAATAAAAAAATTCAAGAAATTATTGAAGAAAACGGTGGATTTACTATTACTCAAGAACAATTGCAAGAAATCATGACAGAAATTTTAGCTGGATATGAAAAATATGTAGATGATAATGAGCTAGTAAGCGTAGAAGATTTAAACAAATATCTTTTAGAATATCTTGATTCAGATGAAGCAAGAAATATTATAACTAACAATATATCGCAGATAATAACCTCTCAAAATTTAGACGAACAAATATCAGCTATAATGAAAGAATATATGCAAAATGTTATAGGAACAATTAGCGAAAGCTTACAAGTGCAAATGGAATCAAGCATACAAGCATTAAGTCAATCAATAACAAATGCAATTAGTGTAGATGAAAATACTTTTGTTGGAGCATTTAAGATGAAGATGAACGAAGAAGAATTATCAGAATTATTTAATTCTCTTATGTCTAAAGAAAGTGTTACTTATGAGAGTAATTTAAAAAAATTAAATTATGCTAAACTTGATGAACCAAGTGGAATTAATATTTATCCAAAAAACTTTGATGGAAATAAGGCAATTACTAATTTGTTAAATGAATATAATACTCGTATGGAGGAAAATGGAGAAGAAGACAAAGTGATTTCTTATGTTGATATGGTAGGATCATTGATGAGTTCAGTAACAACTATTGTTGACACAATTAGTTATGTGCTAATAGCATTTGTAGCGATATCGTTGGTCGTTTCTTCTATTATGATTGGTGTTATTACATATATTAGTGTTTTAGAGAGAAAAAAAGAAATTGGAATTTTAAGAGCAATGGGAGCTTCCAAGCACAATGTATCTCAAGTGTTTAATGCAGAAACTATTATTATAGGTAGCCTTGCAGGAATAATAGGAATAGGTATTACCTTAATTTTAATAGTTCCAATAAACCAAATTATTGCTTCAATAGCAAATGGAGTAAATGTTAGAGCATCATTACCACCTGTTGCAGGAATTATTTTAATTGTATTGAGTATAATTTTAACTTTAATTGGAGGAATTATCCCTTCTAGAAAAGCCGCAAAAGAAGATCCAGTATTAGCATTAAGGAGTGAATAAACTTATAAATAAATCTTTTAAATTATATCAATTATATAATAACAGAAAACTATCAGATAATATGAAATCAAGATGTTGTAATTTCAAATTGTTAGAAGAAAATGTTTAGAGTATAATAAAGAAAAATGTTAAAAGAAATTTCACATAAATTTAGAAGAACAATGGCTACTATGGCTATTGATAAAGGTATGCTAATAGAACAAGTACAAAAATTATTAGGGCATATAAAAATAGATACTACAATGGAATATGCAATGGTAAGTCAAAATAATGTGAAAAATTCACATGGGAAATATATAACTTAAAATATTTTACGAAAAAAAGAGTGAATATTTTAAATATAATGTTAAAAAAGTTCAAATTATGCTAAATTGCAAAGAAAATCAAAATGTCAAATATTGAGATTTAACATAATTGATATTATAATATAGATATGAATTTAATTCCAGCCAAGTGCTGTTTATTATATAAAGTCATAAACCATACTTAAAATTAAGGAAGAGTCATTATGCAGGTTAACTGTGATGGTGTTGTTCACAATCCATTGGGTGGAGCTTCATATGTTTTTGAGAAGGAAATTATTCCTTATATTCTTGGGTCACTTCACAAGAACAAACTTAAGATAAGTGTTGGGGCACAACCAAATTCTTCACCTCATTTTGGAACATTGGAAACAATTGCTTTAGCCTTTGATCTAGCACGGAAAATTGAGGAATATGACTCAAAGAAAAAAGTTACTATTCTCTATGAAGTAATAGAGACTGCACCGAGTGAAACAGTTGTTATTGATGGAGTGAAATATCAGAGAAGTTTAAACTTTACTGGTAAAATTGATACCTATTTTGCAGAATATCTTGAAATCCTTAATCACTATAAGAAATTAACAGGAATTGACTACGAAATTAGATACCAATACGAATTCAATGAGCAACCAGAAACTTTGGAAGTCTTTAAAACTGTATTAAAGAATAGAGAATATGTTGCTAAGAAACTGGATCAGAAATTACAATTTAAAGATTACTTTATATGAAAGTATAGAGTAATTTTTATTTTTATGTATAAAATTCTTTATATTCAATATAATATATATAATTGTTTCCCAAAAATAAAAAAAACTTGATTTTGGGAAATGAAATTGATATAATATTTATGAGGCGATTCAATATGAAAATAATAGAAAGAAATTATTTAAAAGATTTAATAAGCATAATTGGAACTCCAGATATAAAAATTATTACTGGAGTAAGGCGTAGTGGAAAATCAAAACTTTTGGAACAGTTTAAAGAATATATTGAAAAAAATATCAAAAATCATAACATAGTATATATAAATTTTAGCCTATTAGAATTTGAACAATTAAATGAATATCATAAATTAAACGATTATATTGAGTCAAAATATATACAAAATAAAAATAATTTTGTTTTAATAGATGAAGTTCAAATGTGTAAGGGCTTCGAAAAAACGATAAATAGTTTACATGCATCAGAAAAATATGATATATACATAACAGGTTCAAACGCATTTTTACTAAGTAGTGATTTGGCGACTTTATTTACAGGAAGAACTTTTGAAATTGAGATTTTTCCATTTTCATTTGAAGAATATTTAAAATATTACCAATATGAAGATATAGATTTAGCTTTTGATAAATATGTATTGGATGGTGGTATGGCTGGCTCATATTTATATGATAATGAAGAGAAAAGATATAACTATATTTTAGATGTTTATAAAACTCTAATCGTACGAGATATAAATGAAAAATATAATATAAAAAACAATGAATTACTAGATAATTTAACTAATTTTATGATGGATAATATTTCTAATATTACATCTATAAGAAATATTACTAACTCTTTAAATAAATTTGACAATACATTAAATCATAAAACCATAGGCTCGTATATTCAATATTTATGTAATGCTTTTTTATTTTATAAAATAAAACGCTATGACATACAAGGGAAACGTTATTTAGAATCATTAGATAAATATTATTTAGTTGATCAGACATTCAAATATGCCAAATTAGGAATTAAAAATATGAATTACGGAAGAAGTTATGAAAACATAGTAGCTATTGAATTATTAAGACGTGGATATGACATTTATGTTGGAGAATTGTATAATACAGAAATTGACTTTGTGGCTATGAAAAGAAATGAAAAAATTTATATACAAGTTTCAGATAATATAGAAAATGAAAAAACATTTAACAGAGAAGTAAATTCATTATTAAAAATTAAGGATGCCTATCCAAAGATGCTTATTGCTAGGACAAAACATGATAATTATTTATACGAGGGAATACAAATATATGATATTGCAAGATGGTTAATAGAAAAATAGTAATTTGTTGAGGAGGTCAATTATGAATAAGAAAAATGACACAATAACAAAAACAGTTAAAACTGGTATTACTTTTGGAAGTGCGTTAGCAATGGTTATCAGTTATGTAAATTGGCATTCAGTTGGTTGGGCAATTGTTCATGGATTAATGAGTTGGGTGTATGTCATTTACTATATAATTAGATATTAAATTACAATTTTTTGATTACTTTATACGAAAGTATAGAGTAATTTTTCTTTTTATGATATTATAATAGAAATAGTA
>CALXPY010000030.1 GCA_944390395.1 uncultured Clostridia bacterium
ATATAAGCTTTTTAGTATTGAAATACACTTTATATTAGTATATAATATAGAGTGTATTTTGTATTTTAGGAGGAATTTTAATGCTTACAACTACAGGAGTTACAATTAGATTTGGAAAAAGAACTTTATTTGAAGATGTAAATATAAAGTTTAATAAAGGGTGTTGTTATGGAATAATTGGTGCAAATGGTGCTGGAAAGTCTACTTTCTTAAAAGTACTTTCTGGAGAGCTAGAACCAAGCAAAGGTGAAGTTACTAAGAACAAAAATGAAAGATTATCTGTTTTAAAACAAGACCACTTTGCATTCGAAGAATACAGCGTTCTAGATACTGTTATAATGGGAAACCAAGAATTATATGATATTATGAAAGAAAAAGAAGCTATTTATTCTAAACCTGATTTTTCAGAAGAAGATGGAATGAAAGCTGCAAAGTTAGAAGAGAGATTTGCAGAATTAGACGGATGGAATGCAGAGGCAGATGCTGCTGTTTTATTAAATGATTTAGGTATTGAAACAGAAAAACATTATAAATTGATGAAAGAATTAGAAGCAAGAGAAAAAGTTAAAGTACTTTTAGCACAAGCTTTATTTGGCAATCCTGATATTTTACTATTGGACGAGCCAACAAACGATTTGGATTTAAAAAGTATAAATTGGCTAGAAGAATTTTTGATTAATTTTGAAAATACTGTAATAGTTGTATCACATGATAGATATTTTTTAAATAAAGTATGTACACATATTGCGGATGTTGATTTTGGAAAAATAAAAGTATATCCAGGAAACTACGACTTCTGGTATGAATCAAGCCAACTTGCTTTAAAACAGATGAAAGAAGCTAATAAAAAGAAAGAAGAAAAAATAAAGGAATTACAAGAATTTATAGCAAGATTTAGTGCAAATGCTTCAAAATCTAAACAAGCAACTTCAAGAAAAAAATCATTGGAGAAAATAGAGCTTGATGAAATAAAACCATCTAATAGAAAATATCCTTATATAGATTTTAAACCAGATAGAGAACCTGGAAAAGAAATATTACAGGTAAAAAATATTTCTAAAACAATTAATGGAGAAAAAGTTTTAGATAATATATCATTTACTGTAAAGCAAAATGATAAAATTGCTTTTCTAGCAGATAACGAAATAGCAAAAACAATCTTATTCCAAATTATAGCAGGGGAGATTCAACCAGATGAAGGAGAACTAGTTTGGGGCACGACAATTACAAGTAATTATTTCCCTAAAGATAATAATTATTTATTTGAATCAGATTTATCTATTACAGACTGGTTAAGACAATATTCTAAAGATCCAGACGAAACATATATTAGAAGCTTTTTAGGTAGAATGCTGTTTTCTGGTGAAGAAGCATTGAAAAAAGTTAATGTGTTATCTGGAGGAGAGAAGGTAAGATGTGTTCTTGCTAAAATGATGCTTTCTGGAGCTAATTTATTAGTTTTTGATGAGCCAACAAATCATTTGGATATGGAGAGTATAACTGCACTAAATGAGGGTATGATAAAGTATAAGGGTAACATTCTATTTACTTCACATGACCATCAACTTACTCAAACTGTAGCTAATAGAATAATTGATATAAAGAAAGCTGGAAATATAGTAGATAGAGAAGTTACATATAATGAGTATTTAGGAATTGAATAAGGAGTTTTTATGATTAGAGAACTAGAAAAAGATAAATAGAAGAGTAAAAGGATAATTAAATTATATCTTAGGAAGGAACTAAAGTAATGAATATTGTTAATATAATAGCGGAAGAGTTAAATATAAAGACATCACAAGTAGAGGCTACGATAAAATTAATTGATGAAGGTAATACAATACCGTTTATTGCAAGATATAGAAAAGAAGTAACAGGTGGATTGTCTGATGAAACTTTAAGAGATTTAGGAGAAAGATTAACTTATTTAAGAAATCTTGAAACTAGAAAAAACGAAGTAAAAAATTCTATAGAGTCTCAAGGAAAATTGACAGAAGAAATTGTAGAAAATTTAGAAAATGCCATGACTTTAGCAGATGTAGAAGATATTTATAGACCATATAAGCAAAAGAAAAAAACAAGAGCTACTGTAGCTAAAGCAAAAGGATTAGAACCACTTGCTAATATAATAATGTTACAAAATGAGAAAAAAGATATATTAGAAATTGCAAAAGAGTATGTTGACGAAGAAAAAGAAGTAAACTCAGTAGATGAGGCTATACAAGGTGCAAAAGATATTATTGCAGAAAACATTTCTGATAATGCAGAGTATAGAAAAATGATTAAAAAGATTTGTTATAGAGAAGGAGTTATATTAACAAAAGCTTCTAATCCAGAAGAAAAATCTAGCTACGAAATGTATTATGATTTTAGCGAAAAGATAAGTAGAATACCAAGTCATAGAATTTTGGCAATAAATAGAGGAGAAAAAGAAGAATATTTAAAAGTACATATCGAAAAGCCAGAAGAATTTATATTATCTAAAATAAAACACAATGTAATAAAAGGAGAAACACAATTTAAACATATTTTAGAAGAAGCTATAGAAGATGGATATAAAAGGCTTATTGAACCTTCAATAGATAGAGAGCTTAGATCAGATTTAACAGAAAATGCAGAAGAAAAGGCAATAAAAGTTTTTGGAAAAAATGCAAAACAATTATTATTAGCTGCTCCTTTAAAAGGAATTACTGTAATGGGATTTGATCCTGCATATAGAACAGGATGTAAAATTGCTGTTATAGATGAAACAGGAAAAGTTTTAGCTACTACGACAGTATATCCAACAGAGCCTCAAAATGATATACAAGGTGCAAAAAAAGAACTTATAGAATTAATTAATAAATATAATGTTTCAATGATTGCAATTGGAAATGGAACAGCTTCTAGAGAGTCAGAGAGCTTTGTAGCAGAAATGTTAAAAGAATTAGATAAAGATGTTTATTATACTATAGTAAGTGAAGCTGGAGCTTCTGTATATTCTGCATCTAAATTAGCTACGCAAGAATATCCAGATATTAATGTTTCTTTAAGAGGGGCAATTTCAATAGCAAGAAGATTACAAGACCCATTAGCAGAACTAGTAAAAATAGATCCAAAAGCTATAGGAGTAGGACAATATCAACATGATGTTAATCAAACAAAGTTAACAGAAACTTTAAGTGGTGTTGTAGAAGATGCAGTTAACAAAGTAGGAGTAGATGTAAATACTGCTACACCTTCACTTTTATCTTATGTAGCTGGTATTAATAAGACTATAGCAAACAATATAGTTAAGTACAGAGATGAAAACGGAAAATTAAAAGAAAGAAAAGAATTGTTAAAAGTTCCTAAGTTAGGAAAAGTAGCTTTTGAACAATGTGCAGGTTTTATACGTGTTTTTGATGGAAAAAATCCATTAGAAGTTACAGCAGTACATCCAGAAAGCTATGAAATAGCAGAAAAGTTATTAAATAAGATTGGATATAAAAAAGAAGAGTTAACAAATAAAGACATATTAAATGAAATAAAAGAAAAACTAGCAACATTAAATATTGCAAATACTGCAAAAGAACTTGAAGTAGGAGAGATGACTTTAAAAGATATTGTAGATGAACTTTCTAAGCCAGGAAGAGATCCTAGAGAAGATATGCCTAAACCAATACTAAGAGCAGATGTACTTAAATTTGAAGATTTAAAAGAAGGACAAATATTAAGTGGAACTGTAAGAAATGTAACAGATTTTGGGGCATTTGTAGATATTGGTGTAAAATATGATGGCTTAGTACATATTTCGAATTTAAGTAATGGATATGTAAAAAATCCTTCTGAAATAGTATCTGTAGGTGATGTTGTGAAAGTAAAGGTAATTGGAATTGATTCAGAAAAGAAAAAAGTTCAATTATCAATGAAAGATTGTAAATAAAATAGAAATGGACGTTAACGAAAGATTTGCTTTCATAAACGTCCAATTTTTTTATTCATATTGTTTTTGTATTTTTTCTATTTCTTCATAATGGTTATTTAAGATATCTAAAAATGCTGAAGCTATTGTAGGATCAAACTGTGTTCCAGAGCATCTTTCAATTTCTGACTTTACATTTTCTAAAGGAATTGAATCCCTATATGTTCTTCTTGAAGTCATTGCATCAAATGCATCAACTACAGCTGCTATTCTTGCTAGATATGGAATATTTTCACCTGACAATCCTTCTGGATATCCTTTACCATCGTATCTTTCATGATGGTACTTAACAATAGGAATCATGTCCTGAAAAATACTTGCATTTGAAAGGATATGTGATCCAATAGAAGGATGCTTTTTAATTTGATCATATTCTTCGTCAGTGAGTTTTGAATCCTTTAACAAAATACTGTCTGGAATACCAATTTTTCCAATGTCATGGAATAATCCACCTATTTCTAAAGTCCTAAGTCCAATCTCATCAACATTTAATTTTTTACCAAGTAATACAGAAAAAGCAGAAACTCTGTCTGAATGACCTCTAGTATATGGATCTTTTGCTTCAACAGTATATCTTAGTGTTTGAACACTATCCAAATATGCTCTTTCTAATTTTTTATATGTATCTGAAAGTTCTTCATTAATTCTTTTTATTTCTCTCATCTGTTCTATAGATTTAATGCCAGATTCAATGAGTAATAATAATTGATCAAATTTGTCGCTCTTTTCGCAATAACCTTGAATATCTAATTTTCTTATGGTCTCTAAAGGAGGTGCTAAATCCTTATGACCAGTTAATAACAAAATATATAATTCTTTATTGAATTTTCTGATTTCTTCAACGACTTTATCACCATGAATTGGTGTCATAATAAAGTCTAATATCATTAAATCAAAATGTTCATTTTTAACTTTTTCTATAGCTTCTAATGGATCAGAAACACCAGTAAAGTTATATCCAGATCTTTTTAGGAATATAGATAAAGACTCTACGATTCCTTCTTCATCATCAACAGCAATTATTTTGTAGCCATTGTCTTGAGCATTTTGTATATTTTTTCTCATAAATTCACCTCTTTAATAAGTGTAGATATATATATTATATAAAATTAATTTAAAAAATCAATTAACTAACTGAAAATACTTTAAAAAATCAGACTAAAAATAAAATTTTACTTATACATAAAATATTATGACGGTAAAATTATATTAAATGTAGTACCTTTACCTTTTTCTGATTCAAAAGTAATATTACCGTTAAAATGTGCTCTAATGGTAGAATAAGACATAAATAGTCCTAAACCAGTTCCATTTTTACCTTTTGTTGTAATCATTTCTTTAAATAATTTTTGTTTAACTTCGTCATCCAATCCTTTTCCATAATCTTTTATACTTATAATTATTTGATTATTTTCTTCCTTAATTATAAAATCTATGTCATTATTAGGTTTTCCATCATAAGCTTGTATAGCATTTGATATCATATTATCAATAACTTGAACAAGACTGTTTATACTACCATTAAGTACTTTTTTAGGATCAACTTGAATATATGAATTTAGTGTAATTAAAGCATTTTTTAGCTCATGTTTCATTAAAATATCTACACGTTTGACTAACTCTTCTACAGTAAAGTTGCTTGATTGTTCACTAGAAAGAGTTACAGCTTGACCTTTTACTGCCGTAATAATATCTGACATATATTCAGTATATGATTTAATTTTAGTAATCCATGAATTCATATCTTTAGCTATTTCATGATGATCTTCATTTGTTACTTCTGGATCACCAATAGAAGCATCATATTCTTGTATTAAATCGTGTAATCCTTCTGTTGCACCAGATATAGACATTATAGGTGTTTTTAAGTTATGTGCTATTCCACCTATTAATTGTCCAAGGGATGCTAAACGTTCTCTCTCCATTAACATGTTTTGATTATCTCTAATTGTTTTCATATCTAGAACGTGTTGAGTAGTATCTTTAAATAAAATAAGTGTTCCTAAGTATGAGTTTTTATTTCTTATTCCGTTAATTTCTATATTAAAATATTTTTTGTTTTCACAAAGTTTATTTTCAAAAAGTAATGTTTCATCAGAAGTCCTTGTTTTCTCTATACTTTCTTTTAGATTAGTTATAGGAAATTGGAAAGTTTTTTGTTCTTCAATAAGTGAAAATAAATTTTTGTTTCTAACATTTATTGCATCTTGAGAAAACATTTTTAGGAATGTTTGATTAAAATCAATTATTATATCTTTTTCATTTATAACAAGATAACCATCTGACATTCTATCTACAATCCTTTGTAATGCAATTGGCGTTACTTTCATAAAATCAAATTTAAATATTGCAAGTGCAAAGATAAGTACCATAAATGTAAAAGAAATTGGTGTAGAGTAAGTGGTCATTGGCATTACATGTAAAGTAGCCAATAAGTTAATTACTATAGGAATAAGGGTACTTATTATTATTAATATGGACTGTTTAGAGAAAAATCCAGAGTTTTTAATAGAGTAACGTATAAAATATAATAATCCTATTCCAAATAATAAATATGTGTAAATGGTATGAACCATAAAATATGGTCCATAAACCATTTCTTTTACATTAGGTGAATATTTAACAAATACAAGATGATGGTATTCATTAGTAAATGAAAGTATAGCAGTTGTAATTGGAATTATTAAAAGTAAATAATGATACCACTTAATACCTAATTTTGTTTTAGCAAATATTATACCTACGGCAAGGAAGGCAACTGGTGAAAACCATACTCCAATTCCCGCAAATTTTTCAAATAAAAATGGATCTATTGGATAATTTTGAAATAATATCTGTAGTATTGAACCAAAGGTCCATATAAACATAAACACCAAAAGAAGCAAAAAGGCTTGTCTTAATTGGGTCTTTTCTCTTTGTTTCTTTAACATAATTATAATTCCTATTATTAGCAAGTCAGAAATTACCATTGCTAATAATGAACCTAAATTTTCCATTTGTTCCTCCTTATATAAAATTAATCTCTTTTAAATATTTAAAATATTTTTTTAAGTATTTATTATCAATTTCAGGCCATGAGAAATTTAATTTTTCTAAGTATTTCTTTGTAAATGTGGAAGAAATTTCAACATTATTATAATACACTAAGTTGTTGTTATCATCTATATCATTTATAATGCCAGATAATAATGCCTGATTGTTATTTAAAAAGTAATTAATAATATTTTTAAATTCATCATTTGATACTATAGATATTTTATATTGTAATTGATTAATAATTTTAACAATATTTTTCATACATACATAATTATCATTATATAAATGAAATACAGAACAATCTTTTATATAATTTTGCATAATTAGTATAAATGCCTTAGTACATAAATCTACAGGGGTAAATTCTAAATAAGCATTAGAAACAGTATTTGGCACAGCAGATATATTTACAAAGGATTTAAATCTATTAGCAAAAGAATTTTCTGTAGGGTTTATTTGGAATTTTCCATCTGTATATCTACTTGTAATATTTCCTATCCTGAATATTTGTGCTTCTAATCCAGAATTAATACTTTCTAAAATTGATTTTTCAGCTTCAAACTTACTGTTTATGTACAAATTTTCTAAATTTTGACCTATATATAAAGTTTTTTCTGAAAAATTATAATTATTTTTGTCGTCTATTATAGTATTTCCAGATACGCTTGTTGAAGATATATGTAAAAGACGTTTTTGATATATTTTACAAAATTCTATAAGTCTTTTGGTGAAAGTTACATTAATTGCTTTAAATTTTTCTTCATTACCATAGTGTTTTACTATTGCTGCAGCATTTATTACTATAGATGTATTTTTTATTACAGTATCTAAATCGGCATTTGATAATCCAAAATTGTCTTCCAAAATTGAGCCAGATAAGATTATTATTCTTGTATTTATATAACAATCTAATTCATTTCCAAAATAGAAATGTAAGATATTTAAAAATCTGTCAAATGCTTTTTCGTTATCTTTATCTCTAATTACACAATATGCAATACCTTGATCATATTTAATAAAGTTATATAAAATATGTACTCCCACAAAACCATTACTTCCAAAAAGTAAAATATTATTATTTTTATTGTTGTAATTTTCAAGTGTTTGAGGCAAGAATGATAAATCATTTTTCTTTAATAATTTATTTATTTCCGAATAATCATATAAAGTATTATTATCTAAAGAAGCTTGTTTATGTTTTTGCGACAAACTTCTAATTGTTGTATATTTGAATATATCTGAATAAGGAATATTTATATTATGTGAAAGTAATTCTGTTTTAAATTTAATAGCTAATAATGAATCTGCTCCTAATTCAAAAATATCATCATCTATTCCAACGTCACAATCTAAAAGCTTACTCCATATTTCGCAGTATAATTTTTGAGTATCATTTTCAGGTAAAGACTTGTTATTGTTACTAACTTTAGTTATATCATATTTTTCTAAAGCTCGTTTATCTATTTTACCATTAGTAGATAATGGTAGTGTGTCTAATTGAATTATATATTTTGGAATCATATATAATGGTAGTTTTTTAGATAACAAGTTTTTTATTTTACTAATATTTATAATTTGTTCAGAAGTAAAGAAACAAACTATATAAGGATCTACTTCATCAGTTCTATATACCAAAGTACAATTTTTAATATTTGGAATTAACAGAATTTGATTTTCTATTTCTGATAATTCTACACGTAATCCTCTTATTTTTATTTGAAAATCTTTTCTACCAATATATTCAATTTCTCCATTTTCAGTAAATTTTCCAATATCACCTGATTTATATATAATTTTATTAGTATAAGGATTAACGATAAAACTCTTTTTAGTTAAATCTAAGTTATTAACATATCCTCCTGAAACACCATCTCCACCTATACAAATTTCACCTGGAACACCTATAGGGCAAAGATTTAAGTCTTTATCTAAAATATATATTTGAGTATTACATAATGGTTTTCCAATATTTATATCATCTTTTGATGTAATATGTTTAACTGAACAACAAGATGTAGTTTCTGAAGGTCCGTACTCATTGCAAATTTGAGCTGTAGTATATTTGGTTATTCTAGAATATAGGGATTCAGACAATGCTTCTCCACCAATTTGAATACTTTTTAATATTTTTAAACAATCTGGACTACTATCTAATAGTAATTGCATTTTTGAAGGAGTTATTAGCATATATTCTACATTGTATTTAGTAATTAAATCACTAATATATGTAGGAATTTTACATTCTTCTTCATTTGCTAATATTATAGTTTTACCAAAGATTAATGGAATCCATATTTCTACTCCAAACATATCAAAAGCTACAGAACAAATACTAATAAAGTTATTATAATCATTTACATTCATCATTGTTTTATAAGATAAAGCTAAATTATAAAATCCTAATTTTTTTATTAGTATTCCTTTAGGAAGTCCAGTAGATCCAGAAGTATATACAATTGATAAATTATCATTATTACTAATTGTAACTTTTGGTGAATTATTAGAATATTTATCTAAATCTAATTCATTAATTTTTATTATATTTTTACATTCAGCTTTAATATTTTTATCGGTTATTAAGTATGAACAATTACTATTTTGTAACATGTAGTTAATTCTATCAAGAGGTAAAGAAGGCTCTTTAAGCATATATGTACCACCTGATTTTAGAATACCTAACATAGTTACAATTGTTTGAATAGATCGGTCTAATAAAATTCCAACAACCTCGTTTTTTTGCAATCCATTATCTAATAGCAGGTTAGCAATAATGTTTGATTTTTTATCAAGTTCTTTGTAAGTAAGTTTTTGGTTTTCAAATATAATTGCAGTTTTATCTGGATTTTCTGAAATGTTATTATTAATAAATTCAAGTATATTTTTATTTTTATCATAGTTTTTATTTGTATCATTAAATTCATATAATAGAGTATTTTTTTCTTTTTCTGATAACATAGAAATAGATAAAATATTTTCATTATAATTATTTAATATACTAATTAAAATATTTTTATAGTGATTAAAGAAATTCTCTATAAATTTCTCTGTATATAAGCTTGTACAATATTCAAAATGAACATTTAAAATATCATCTACTGGTTTTATTTCCATACTAATATCAAACTTAGATGAAAAGTTATTAGGATAATAAATTTTTGCATTTAAATTATCAAAATTTAAAATTAGTTCGTCAGTATTTTGGTAAACAAACATTATATCAAATAAAGGATTTTTATTTGCGACTCTTTTTATATTTAGTTTATTTACTAACTCATCAAAAGGATATGTTTGGTGCTCAAATGAATTTATACATAAGCTTTTTATATTCTTTAAAAACTCAATAAAAGTTTCGCTAGAATTGATTTTTGCGCGTAAAGGCAATGTGTTTACAAACATACCAATAATATTTGATAATTCTGGCATGTCTCTTCCTACAACAGGAGAACCAATAATTATATCATCCTGATTAGTATATTTATATAAGGTAATATAAAGAATTGAAAGCAAAAGCATAAAAGGAGTTACATTTAATTCTTTACATATCTTATGAATATCATTTGTTAATTTTTTATCAATATTGAAATATATATTACTACCATTAAATGTTCTACTTGAATTCTGTGAAAAACTACTTGGAAGATTTAAATTTGGAATATTATCATCTTGAAATTGATTTATCCAAAAATTCTCATCTTCGCTAAATTCTCCAGATTCTAGTTTGTTATTTTCCCACACTGCAAAATCAACATAATCTAGTTTCTTAATAGGTAATGTATTACCATTGTATAACAAACATAATTCTTTTATAAGTATATTAGTTGAAGTTCCATCATTTATTATATGATGTATATCTAATAAAATAATGCATTTTCCATTTTCAAAGCTAACAATCTTAATTCTAAATAGTGGTGCCTTTGATAAATCAAAAGGTTTAATAAAATTATTACAAACATTATTTAAATTTAAATAACTATCATGCTCTAGTTGTAAATGTATTTCCAATTTATCTAATACCTTTTGAACAATAACATTATCTTGAACTTCAAAATAAGTTCTAAGGGAAGAATGTCTTTTTATTAAGGCATTTATGGCTTTTTCTAACTTTTTAATATTTGGTGTACTATCTAAAATAATACCAGCTGGTATATTATAAGAAGTAGAGTTTTCACCACTTAATTTAGATGAGTAAAATATTCTCCTTTGAGCTGATGATGCAGGATATGTGTCTCTTTTTTTTGCCTTAGGAATTGATATATTGTTAGAATTATTAGAAACCTTATTAATCATATCTGACAATTCAGAAATCACAGGGTTATCTAAGATCATCTTTACAGAGACTTCTTTATGTATTTTATTTGAAAGTTGCACAGATAAATTGATTGCTGTAAGAGAATCACCACCTAAATCAATAAAAGAATCGTTTATACTAATATTAGAAACATCTAATTTTAAAATTTTAGATAAAATTTCTATAATATTTTTGTCAATAGAATTTCGTGGTTTAATAATCTCTTTATTGTGATTAATAGTAGGTGAAGGAAGACTCTTCTTATCTATTTTTCCATTAACATTTAAATTAAATTTATCTAAAACTGTAATATATGTAGGTATCATATAATTAGGTAAATTACTCTTTAAATAAGTTTTTAGATCATTAATATCTATTTTACTTTTACATGTAATATAAGAGCATAGTATATTATTATCATTCAATTTATTAACAACAGTAATAGATTGAAGAATCCCATTATATTTTAAAATTCTGTTGTCTATTTCACTAAGTTCTACTCTGAAACCTCTTATTTTTATTTGATTATCAATTCTACCAATAAATTCTATTCGTCCATCTGGTAGCATAGATACTAAATCGCCAGTTTTGTATATTCTATCATTTTTTACGAAAGGATTTGGTAAAAATTTTTCAGCTGTGAGGTCAGGTTTATTTAAATATCCTAAACATACACCATCTCCACCAACCCATAACTCACCAGGAGTATTAAAAGGTTGTAAAGTACCAAATTTTGAAACAATATAGCATGTAGAGTTAGCTATAGGGTAACCTATTGGAATTGTTGGCCTTTCAAATTTATTATCTATGGTATAACATGTAGAAAATGTTGTATTTTCAGTAGGACCATATCCGTTTATAATTATTAAATTTGGATTTGCTTTTTTTACTAATTTAATATGTTTTACAGAAAGTACATCTCCACCAGTAAGTAAATATTTAAGAGGAGCAAATATCTTTGGATCTTTTTCTGATATTTGATTGAATAGAGGAGATGTGAACCATGCTATACTAATTTTATTTTTTATTAGATATTGACGTAAATAATTAATATCTAAAAGTTTGTCGGTTGGAATTAGGTATAGAGTGTATCCATTTAATAGAGCAGCCCATATTTCAAAGGTACATGCATCAAATACTATAGATCCTGTTTGTAAAATCCTTTCTGTTTTACCAAATTTAATGAAATTTGTATTTTTAACTAATCTAACTATATTTTTATTCATAATCATAGATCCCTTAGGTTCACCAGTAGAACCAGATGTATACATTATATAAGCAAGACTATTAGGATTAGTTTTTTCATAAACATTATCATTAGAAAAATTTTTATAAATTTCTAAGTTATCGATTTTTAAACAATTTATATTCTTTAAATCATTTAAAAGTTCTATATACGAATCATTTGTTAATATCACTTTACAATTAGCAGAAGATACTATATATTTAATTCTTTCTTTTGGATATTTTGTATCTATTGGTAAAAATGCAGCACCAACTTTTAAAATTGCAAGAATACTAACAATGGTATCTATAGATTTTTCGAAAAACAAACCTACTATTTCGCCAGATTTTATACCAAGTGATTGTAAATAATGAGCTAATTGATTTGATTTGTTGTTTAAATCTTTATATGTTATTAGTTCATCATTAAAGAAAATTGCTGGATCATTTGGTGTTTTTTGTACTTGTTCATGAAATAAGTCTATAACTGTTTTATTAGAAGGATAATCAGAAATGGTATTATTATATTTATTTATAATAAAATCTTTTTCTGAATCTGTAATTATTTGTATTTCATTCAAGTTAATAGAGTCATTTTGTAGCACTTGTTCTATTATATTTATAATTCTAAAATGAATATCAGAAATATCTTTTTCTGAATAAAGATTAAGTCTATAGTCATAAGCGATGTTTAGCAATTTCTGATCATTCAAATCAAAAATATGTATATCTATATCATCTACAATAGTATCATTAAAAGACCAAGAACTTTCATGAGGGACTATATCGTTATTTTCATTCATTTTTGTGATCTGATAAGATAACATAATTTTATATAAACTTTGTATATTATTATCTCTTATTCGTAAATCTTCAATTAATTTCTGATAAGAATATTTTTGATGCTTTAATAAAGATAATGAGTTAACTGCAATTTTATTTAAAAAATCTGTAAATGTATTGCAATTATCAAAAGTAATTCTTAATGGTGATGTATTAATATACATACCGCAAGTATGTTTTTCTTTAAAGTTAGTTCTATTTAGTATAGGTGTACCTATTACAAAGTCATCTAAATTGGAAACTCTACTAATGTATAATGAAAATACAGCCATAAAAAAGTTAAACAAAGAAGCCTTATGCAATTTGCAGTAATTTTGAATTCTTTCTAGTAATGTGTGATCAATTGAAAATTGTGTTCTATTTGCAGATAAAGTTTTTAGACTCTCTTTTTTACTTCCAGGAATAGAAGCAATTTCTGGAATAGTAGAATAAATTGAAGTCCAATATTCTTTATCTTTTAAACATTTTGAACTTTTTAAATATTCATTTTCTGATAAAATATAATCAATATACGAATTAGTTGGAATATCTATAGAGTTATTATTGAGTAAAGAATTATAAATTGATATTATTTGGTTTACCATAATACCAAGTGACCAAGAGTCTGAAATTATATGGTGAACATTTATTACAAATCCACCATGATTATCTGAAAATTTAAATAAAACGAATTCAAATAATGAAGAATCAAACAATTTAAATATTTTGTTTGCAAGTTTCTTTTCTAATTTATATACATCTAAGTTAGAATTAACCTTTACAGTTCTAATATTAAAAGGTGTATACCTTTGAAAATATTGAACAGCTTCGTTATTTTCTAAAGTAATTCTTATTCTAAAACTATCATTATGTTCAACAAATTTGTTTATTGCCATACATAATTTGTCAAAGTTAATAGTATCATTTATAATTACGCTTCCACAAATATTGTTTACATTAGTATTGCTATAGTATTGCTCTGTAAAATAAATAGATTTTTGTGGAGTAGTTAAATTATAAAAAGCTTTCCCCATCTTTATCTTCCCCTTTTTAGACAAAATAATATAAATTACACACAAATTATATATCACGTTTGCTAAAAAAGCAATTAATTTAGATAAATTATTGCTAAAAATGGAAGTTTATTATAGAATATATAAAAAAGAAGTGCGTTAATAAAAGCAAAGCTTTAGACATACAGATGTGTATTTTGCTTTGCAAACATGCACAGCACAAAGAAACTTAACTTTGTTGTATGGCAAAAATCTGCGATTTTTTCATATACAATAAAAAAAGGAGGATATGATGAAAAAAAGAAAATTCTATGATGTAGAACACATCAATAATATGAGAGAATTATTAAATAATACAGTAGATAAATATCCACAAAATATAGCATATAAATTCAAAAAATATAGAGGCAAAAATAAATTTGAATATGTAAATAAAACATATTCTGAATTTAAATATGATGTAGAAGGATTAAGCACAAAACTTTTAAATATGGGCTTAGAAGGCAAAAAAATAGCTGTTATAGGCAATAATAGATATGAATGGTGTACAACTTATTTAGCAGTTACAACAGGCAATATGATAATTGTTCCATTGGATAAAGCTTTACCAGAAAATGAACTTGAATCATTACTACATAGAAGTGAGGCAGAAGTGGTATTTTGTGATGGAAAATATGTAGAGAAGATTAAAAAAGTAAAAGAACAGGAAGAAAGTAGATTAAAATATATTGTATCTTTTGATGAAACAGAAGAAAATGAAATATTAATATATAATGAAATCCTAGAACAAGGTAAAAAAGAAAGATTAAGTGGAAATACGAAATATGACGAAATAAAAATAGATGAAGAAAAAATGTCTATATTATTATTTACATCAGGTACTACTAGCACATCTAAAGGTGTAATGTTATCTCAGAAAAATATTTGTTCAAATATAGAGGATATAGCTAGTGTAGTAAAAATGTATCCAACTGATACACTACTATCATTTTTACCAATACATCATACTTTTGAATGTACAATAACATTCTTATATGGAATCTATTATGGGGTAACAGTGGCGTTTTGTGATGGCATAAAGTATATTCAAAAAAATATGAACGAATATAAAGTAACCGTATTTGTTGCAGTTCCTTTAGTATTGGAAAACATTTATAGAAAAGTATGGAAGGGAATAGATGAAAAAGGCAAAACTAAAGTAATGAAAACAATAGTAGCAATAACAAGAGGTTTGGCTAAAATAAAGATAGATTTACGAAAGAAAGTATTTAAACCAGTTATAGATCAATTTGGAGGTAAATTAAGAGTTGTATTTTATGGTGCTGCACCAATGGACAAAAAAACAATTTTAGGATTTAATGATTTTGGAGTAGAACTTATTCAAGGATATGGCTTAACAGAAACATCACCAGTTGTTACAGCAGAAACAGATAGAGAAAAAAGACCAGGATCAATAGGCTTACCACTACCAAATGTAGAAGTAAAAATATATAATCCAGATGAAGAAGGAAATGGGGAAATTCTTGTTAAGGGCCCTAATGTAATGTTAGGGTATTATAAAAATGAAGAAGAAACAAAAAAATCATTAAAAAATGGATGGTTTTATACAGGAGACTATGGGTATATAGATAAAGACGGATTTGTATTTATGTCAGGCAGAAAAAAAGATGTAATTGTTTTGAAAAATGGTAAAAACATATATCCACAAGAATTAGAGTTTTTAATAAATAAATTACCTTATGTAGAGGAAAGTATGGTTTTCTCAAGAGATAGAAATTCAATGGATACAATGTTATGTGCAAAAATAGTCTATAATAAAGATTCTGCAAAAGATCTTTTTGAAACAGAAGATGTAAGTAAATTGAAAGAATTTATATGGAAGGATATAAAAGAAATTAATAAAAAGCTTCCTGATGTTAAGCATATAAAAGATATAATAATAACAGAAGAACCTTTGATAAAAACTACAACTCAAAAAGTAAAAAGATATGAAGAAATTAAAAAAATAAATTAGTGTAAAAAACTTTTCTTAATATTTTAAGAAAAGTTTTTAATATTGTGATTAAAAGTGGATAAAATGGGAAAAATAATAATAGTTTTTTGAGATTTTATTTCAAAGGAGAAAAGATTATCTATGGAAGAATACTTAAAAAGATATAAGAGAAATAGAATAAAAAGATTTTTTATTGCATTAACTATAATGAGTTTATTATTTATGGTATTTTTATTAATGTATAACATGTATAATAATATAAATGTATACGAAGATGTACAATCAAATAGTAATACAAATATAGAAAAAACTATATACACAGTAGAAGATATAAAAGAAAGAAATAAAACTGTAGCTGAAATGATAGAGGAAGTTAATTCAACAGTTGTTGGAATTTCTAAGTTAAAAAATGCAGGAAGTACAATATTTTTAGAAGATGGAACATCGAAAATGGGATTGGGAACAGGAGTTATTGTTTCAGAAAATGGATACATACTTACAAATGAACACGTATCTGGTAGCAAATATAGTAATTGTTATGTAACATTAAGTACAGGAAAAACGTACAATGGCAATGTTGTATGGTCGGATTCTAATTTAGATTTAGCAATAGTAAAAATAAATGTAAAAAATTTAACTTATGCAAAATTAGGAAATTCTGATAATATTAATGTTGGAGAAGCTGTTTATGCAATTGGTAACCCAATTGGATTTGAATTTCAAAGGACTGTAACAGCTGGAATCATTAGTGCAGTAAATAGAACTATAAGGATAGAAGAAGAAGAGAAAGTATCATATATGGATGATTTAATTCAAACTGATGCAACAATTAATTTGGGAAATAGTGGAGGACCATTAATAAATATAGATGGGGAGGTAATTGGGATTAATACAGTAAAAATTACTTCAGCAGAGGGAATAGGGTTTGCAGTTCCAATAAATCCTGTGAAAGAAATAGTAAATCAGTTTATAGAAAATGGAAAATTTGAAGAAGCTAGCATTGGAATATTTGCTTATGACAAAAATGTAATCCCGTATATTGATTCAAGCAAAAATTTAGAAAAGGGAATATATGTAGCACAAGTTAGAAAAAATTCTCCATCATATAATTCAGGTTTAAGAGAAGATGATATAATTTTAAAAATTGATAATACAGAATTAGAAAAAATGTGTGATTTAAGATGCTATATCTATACAAAAAAACCAGGAGATCAGGTTGAATTAACAATTTTAAGAGATAATGTAGAAATGAAAATGAATGTAAAATTAACTAAAAAGTAATATATTGACTAAATATAAAAATAAACATATAATTTTCGAGGAGGAAATTATATGTTAAGGAATATAGTAAAACATTTTATAACAATTACACAACATAAAATATTGGTTTTTAAATTAAGCATAAAGGCAGGAATACCATGGAGAGGATTTATGCATGATTTTTCAAAGTATTCTTTTACAGAATTCTTTGAATCAGCTAAATATTATACTGATGGTAAAAAAAGCCCTATAGCTAAATGCAAGGCAGAAAAAGGATATTCAGAAGCATGGTTGCATCACAAAGGAAGAAATAAACATCATCATGAATATTGGTATGATTATGAATCAACAGATCCAACTCCAATTATACCTTATAAATATACAGTAGAAATGATTTGTGATGAATTAGCAGCAGGGATGACCTATAAGGGAAAAGATTGGAATAATAATTCACAATTAGAATATTTTCTTAATGTGGAGAGTAAAAGAAAAATAAATCCTCAAATAGCCAAATTATTAGAAGAAGTATTTAAACAAGTAAGTGTAGATGGGGTAGATAAGGTAATAAAAAAGAAAAATTTAAAAGAATTATATGAGAAATATTGTAAATAACAAAAGGTAACAAAAGAACAAAAGGGACGGGGAATTTTGGCAGATGATCAAAAATTTTAAAAGTATAATCAAAAATCGATAAATTAATTGTCGATAAAGTGATATAATTATATAAATACTGCCAAAATTCCCCGTCCCTTTTGTTCAAAATTAATAAAAAAATAGAGTATTTAAAAATACTCTATTTTTGGTGCAACCGGAGGGATTCGAACCCCCGACCTTTCGGTTCGTAGCCGAATGCTCTATCCAACTAAGCTACGATTGCGAATAATAATATTATACTTAAAAAATGCAACTAATTCAATACTAAAAATAAAAAAA
>CALXPY010000031.1 GCA_944390395.1 uncultured Clostridia bacterium
AAAAACAAAAATATAAAACGAGATGTAGACAACACTTTTTAGAAAAAAGTTGTTGCATTGGCAACGAAAATTTTGCTAGTATTATGTATATGTTATTTTATTTTGGAAAGGAAGATGAAACTTGAAGATACTAGTAGTGGGAGATGTCGTAGGTGAAAGTGGATTAGAGAAACTAAAAGTAGAATTGAGGAAAATTAAAGAAACAGAAAATATAGATTTTATTGTAGTGAATGCTGAAAATGTTGCAGGTGGAATGGGAATTACTGTTAATAACTTTAATGAGTTAAAAAAATTAAATATAGATGTAATTACTATGGGAAATCATACTTGGGCTAAAAAAGATATTTTTACATTTATAGATGATGATAAAATAATAAGACCAGCCAACTATTCAAAAGGAGTTCCAGGAAAAGGATATAATATATATGAATGCAATGGAAAGAAAATTGGAGTTATAAATCTTATAGGAAGAACAAATATGGGAATATTATCAGAAAATCCATTTACGGCAGTAGATAGTATATTGGAGAAAATAAAACACAAAGTAGATATTATAATTGTAGATTTTCACGCAGAAGCAACAGCTGAAAAAATAGCAATGAAATATCATTTAGATGGAAAAGTAAATATAATATTTGGAACACATACACATGTTCAAACTGCAGATGAAGATATAACAGAAAAAGGGACTGCTTATATAACAGATATAGGTATGACAGGACCTAAAAATTCAATAATAGGTATGGATGTAAAAGCATCATTAAAAAGATTTTTAACATCATTGCCAGAAAGATACAAATTAGCAGAAGGAAGTTGTATTTTTAATGGTTGTATTTTCGAATTAGATGATGATAATTGTCGAATTAAGTCTGTTAATAGAATATATATGAAATAAATGGCGAAAAATACATAAAAAGTACGATGAAAAGTTTCCTTTTTTTACCATAAAACACTAGACAAAATCATTAAAATATAATATAAATATACATGTTTAGAAAAACAAAAAAATAAAATTATAGGAGGCAAAAAATGGAAACTTTAAAAATTTCATCAAAATCAAATCCAAATTCAGTAGCGGGAGCTATAGCAGGATTGGTGAAAGAATCTAACAAGGCAGAAATGCAAGCAATTGGAGCAGGAGCTCTTAATCAAGCGGTAAAAGCAATAGCGATAGCAAGAGGATTTGTAGCACCAGCAGGAGTAGATTTAGTATGTATACCTGCATTTGCAGAGGTTGAAGTAGAGGGGGAAGACAGAACCGGTATAAAACTTATTGTTGAATCTAGAAAATAAAAGAAATTAATAAATATATGGGGGCATATTAAAAAATATGCTCCTTTTGTAAATTTGATAGTTTTCTATTGAAAAAAATGCCTATTTAGTATAATATATATTAATGTAACAGGAGGAGAATAATGTTAAAGAAAAAATATATAATTATTACAATAGTTTTATTGATAATAGTTGGCATATTTTTATATATAAATAGAAATCAAAACACTATGGAGCATAATGATGTATTATTAGAAGGAGAAGAACAAAAAGAAATTTTAGAAGATTTAAGATTAGGAATTTCTGAATTTGATACAATTAATCCAATAATAAGCGAAAATAAAGAAATTATAAATATTTCTCCTTTAATATATGACCCCCTTTTAACTCTAAGTAATAATTACGAATTGCAACTATGTTTGGCAAAAGAGTATTCAAAAGTAAACAATACATCTTATATAGTAAAATTAAATGAAAATATAAAATGGAGTGATGGTACAGAATTTACAGCTGATGATGTAAAATTTACAATAGAAACATTGAAAGTCACAAGTTCAGTATATTCAGATAATGTAAAAGATATAAAAGATGTTGAAGTAGTAGATAAAAATACTATTAGAATTAATTTAAAAGAAGAAGTACCTTTTTTTGAATATAATCTTATATTTCCAATAGTATCAAAAAAACAATATGAAGATAAGAATATGAAGAATTCTAAAGATATTCCTATTGGAACTGGAATTTACAAGGTAGAAAAGATAACTGATGAAAAGATAGATTTGACAATAAATGGACAATATAGAAACTTAGAAAATAATACGCCTACAATTAAGAAAATAGAAATTTACATATATTCTTCAATGGGAGAAGTATACAATGATTTTAAATTAGATAAATTGGATATTGTAAACACAAGTAATTATAATGTTGAAGAATATGTAGGAAGTATTGGTTATAATAAAAAAGAATATCCAGGAAGAGAATATGATTATTTAGCTTTTAATTGTAAAGATACAATATTACAGTATAAAGAAGTTAGACAAGCAATAAGTTGTGCTATAAATAAAAAAGAAATTATTTCTAATGTATATAATAATAAATATTATGAAGCTAATTTTCCACTAGACTATGGAAATTTCTTATATGATAATGACTCTGAAAATGATAGTTATAACATTAATATGGCACAAGAAATATTAGAAGAAGCAGGTTGGAAATATGAGTATGGAAGTTGGCATAAATATATAGATGGATATGATAGAACAATTGAATTAGACTTAATAGTTTTAAAAGATAATGAAGCAAGAACAGAAATTGCAAATCTAATAAAAGAACAATTAGAAAAATTAGGAGTAACAATAAATGTATATGAAGTATCAGAGGCTACATACCAAAGTTATCTGGGGCAAAAAGATTATGAAATGATTTTAACTGGTGTATATAATTCATATAGCCCGGATATTTCAACATTTTTTGGAGAAAACAATTTGGCAAATTATAGTAATGAAAAAATACAAACAATAATAAATGAATTGAACAGTATCTCTGATATTAATGTCTTAAAAGATAAGTACAAAGAAATTATTGAATTAGTAAAAGATGAGGTACCTTATGTAGGAATATGTAGAAATAAAAATACAGTATTATATAGTGAAAATTTAATGGGAGAAATTACACCAAATAATTATACTATATTCTATAATATACAAAATTGGTATAGAGAAAAATAATAAAAAGCTTGACAAATAAAAAATATGTTATATAATAGTCACAAACAGATGTTTAATAGGAGGAAAAAATATGAGTAATGAAAATCCAGAAAAAATGAAAGCATTAGAAATGGCGCTAAGTCAAATAGAAAAACAATTTGGTAAAGGTTCAGTAATGAAATTAGGTGAATATAAAGCAATGAATGTTGAAGCAATACCTACTGGAGCTTTAAGTTTAGATATAGCTTTAGGAATAGGTGGTATTCCTAGAGGAAGAATTATAGAAGTATTTGGACCAGAATCTTCTGGTAAAACTACTTTAGCATTACATATTATAGCAGAAGCACAAAAAATGGGTGGAGAAGCTGCATTTATAGATGCAGAACACGCTTTAGATCCTGTTTATGCAAAACATGTTGGAGTTGATATTGATAATTTAATAGTTTCACAACCAGATACTGGAGAGCAAGCATTAGAAATAGCTGAAGCTTTAGTAAGAAGTGGCGCATTAGATATAATTGTTGTTGACTCTGTTGCAGCATTAGTTCCTAAAGCTGAAATAGATGGAGATATGGGAGATGCACATGTTGGATTACAAGCAAGACTTATGTCTCAAGCTTTAAGAAAATTAGCAGGAGTTATAAATAAATCTAAATGTGTAATAGTATTTATTAATCAATTAAGAGAAAAGGTTGGAGTAATGTTTGGAAATCCAGAAACTACACCTGGAGGTAGAGCTCTTAAATTCTATGCTTCTGTAAGATTAGATATAAGAAAAGTAGAAATATTAAAACAAGATGGAGAGGTTGTAGGTAATAGAGCTAAAGTAAAAGTAGTAAAAAATAAAGTGGCTCCACCTTTTAGAGAAGCAGAATTTGATATTGTTTATGGAAAAGGAATATCAAGAGAAGGTAATATTTTAGATTTAGGTGTTAATTTAGAATTAATAGAAAAAAGTGGATCATGGTTTAGCTATAATGGAGATAGAATAGGGCAAGGTAGAGAAAACGTAAAGAGATATTTAGAAGAAAATCCAGAAGTAGCAAATGAAATAGAGAAAAAGATTAGAGAAAAATTTTCAGAAGCATTTGAAAAAAGTCTAAATGATAATGAAAGTGTGCCAGAGGAAAACGAAGAAGAATAGTTTAGAAAGGTAACGTATAATGTACGGAATAGAAGAATTTGATAAGCAAAAGACTAAGGTATTAAAATATATAATATACAAAAAAAGAACAGAAAAAGAAATAAGAAATAAATTTAGTAATAGTATACAAGAAGATTTATTAGAAGATATAATAGAAGATCTAAAGGAAAATAAATATATAGATGATAGTAGTTATATAAAAAGAACGGTTGATGAATATATTAATTTAAACACTTTATCTATAAAAGAAATTAAATATAAGCTATATTCAAAAGGATTAGATAATGATACAATAGAAGATTATATATATAATAATCTGGAAAAAATGGAAGAATATGAATTAGAATCTGCTAAAAAGATAGTTTTAAAAAAGCAAAGTTTAATGGAAAAGGATGAAATAAAAGCTTTTTTAAATAGAAAGGGATATAAGCAAGAATCAATTAAAGCCGCATTAGGAGATGAAATTTAATGCAAAACATTTTAACTATGGAAACAAATAAATATAATGTAAAAATAGAAAATTTTGAAGGACCATTAGACTTGTTATGTCACTTAATAGATAAAAACAAAATGAATGTCTGCGACATAAAGATAAGTGATATTACAGATCAATACATAGAATATTTGGAAGCAATGGAAAGACTTAATTTAGAAATAGCAAGTGAATTTTTAGTAATGGCTTCAACTTTAATCTATTTAAAATCTAAAATACTATTACCAAAAGAAGTAGAAGAAGAAAAAGAACTAACAGAAGAAGAACTTCTAATGAGAATTATTGAGTATAAAAAATATAAAGAAATTACTAAAAAAATGAAAGAAAGGTACGAAGCAAATTCAAAAAAAATATTTAAATTACCAGAGAAAATAGAGTTACCTAAACAAGAACTAAATGTAAACTATACAAAAGAAGAAATTATAAATGCATATAAAAATATAATCGAAAAAAATAGTGAAAGATTAAATAAGAATGCTAAGAATATTGAAAAAATAGCTATTACAGAAAACTATACTGTGGCAAGTAAAGTAAAAGATATGTTCAGAGCACTTTTTAAAAATAAAAAATTTGTATTTAATAATTTGTTTTCGATAAATAAATGTAATAAACAAGAGGTCGTAACTGCATTTACTGGACTATTGGAATTATCTAGAAGAAGCAAGGTAGTTACTGAACAAGAAGAAACATTCGGAGATATATTAGTACAAAAAGTAAACAAAAATAAAACATAAAAATTTTATATAAATGTTTAAAATACTAAAAAATGGTAAAACTAATACTATATAAACTTAAAAAGAGGAGGTTATATGGTATTAGTTTTTATTATATTATCAATCTTATTATTTATACTATTAATTTCCTGTTTAGTAGTATTATCTACGCTTAAAATAAAAATTAAAAATCTAAAAAGATCTAACTATAATTATTTTGATCCAAATTTTAAAATAAAACTATCATTTTATTTATTTGATAAAATTAAATGGTTATCTATTAATTTAGATCGAAATCGAATTAAAAAAATGGCAAATAAAGCACATTTAGAGAATATGGATATTAAAAAAATAGAAAAAGATTTTAACTTAAAATTTAAAGATTTAAAACAAATAAAAAAGTTAGATTTAAAAATAAGTTACATGGATTTAAAAATAGTATTAGGTACAGAAGATGCAGTGCTAACAGCTTTTATTGTATTCTTTGTTTCAACATTAATATCAGTGTTATTACCAAACATAGTGAAAAAGTCAAAAAACAAATATTGTGATTATATTGTACAGCCAATCTATGTAGATAAAAATGTATATAAAATTGAGTTTAATTGTATAATTGAACTAAAAATTGTACATATTATAAGTATAATATATTTTTTGGCAAAGAAAGGAAGAAGTGATAAAAATGAGCGAGCATCCAATAGAAGGTCTTATGAATACGGCTATGAATAGTATTAAGGACATGATAGACGTAAATACTATAATAGGAGAACCAATTGAAACTAATAATAACATAATAATAATACCTATATCTAAAGTTGGAGTTGGTTTTGCAGCAGGTGGAAGTGAGTTTAAAGGAGAAACCGTAAATGAATATAGCAGAAAGGAAAAAGAAGAAGCAATACAATATAGATTGCCATTTGGAGGCGGTAGTGGAGCAGGAGTAAGTATATCTCCAATAGCATTTTTAGTAGTTCAACAAAATAATGTAAAATTATTACCAGTAAGTCATAGTTCATCTATAGATAGACTTTTAGATTATGTTCCAGATCTTATGGAAAAAATAAATTCATATTTAAATAAAATGATGCAAGATAAAAAAGAAGAAAGAAAAGATAAAGAGAAAAAATTAGAAAGAGAACACAAAGAAATGAAAGAAGCTATAGATGAAATGAATGAAGGAATAAGCGTAAATAAAATAAAACCAAAAAAGAATAAAATACAAAAAACACAACAAACTTATGAATATGAATACGACGAAACAGAAGATGAAAATAATAATAATTTAAATAATTATGATGAATAATTTGTATAATATTCAAAACGTGCTACTGTAAAAAAGCACGTTTTTATTTATCAAGAAATTTTATTAAATAAAAAGATACACTGATGTTATAAATATTAAACTATTCTTAAAAAGTTGCAACAGACTATATTTAATGATATAATGTTTTAAATTTATATATGGCTTGATTTGAGCCAGAAGGGAGAATGTATGGACAAGTTTGGAAACTTTTTATGGGGACTAGTTTTTATAGTAATAGGGGCTATTATAGGATTAAATGCACTAGAAATAACTAATATAAATATATTTTTTGATGGATGGTGGACTTTAATAATAATAATTCCATGTTTTATAGGATTATTTAAGACTAATAGCGGAAAATTAGGTAATTTTATAGGATTAGCAATAGGTATATTCTTATTATTGGTTGCACAAGATATAGTTGAACTAGAAATTGTTTTAAAATTATTAGTACCATTTATATTAATTGCAATTGGAGTAAGCATTATAGGTAATGGAATTATTACAAATAAAGTTAGCAAAAAAATAAAAGAAACAAATAAGAATAATTTAGAAAGTTATGCAGCAACTTTTTCAGAGCAAAATATAGTTAAACAAAATGAAGAATTTAATGGAGCAAACTTAGATGCTGTATTTGGTGGAGTAAAGCTAGATTTACAAAAAGCTACAATAAATCAAGATATTGTTATAAATGCAAGTGCAATTTTTGGAGGAATAACAATATTAGTACCATCTAACATTAATGTAAAAGTAAAATCTACACCAATATTCGGAGGCGTATCTAATAAAGTATTAAATAATAATGCCGAAAACATAAAAACTATATATATTAATGCTTTTTCAATGTTTGGAGGTGTTGATATAAAATGAGTTCAGGACAAAAAGTTATAAAAATATTGGCAATTATATTTGCAATTATAATAATAGTAAATATTTTTGGAGCATTGATTTTTGGAACATCTATACTTTTAGGAATATCTAAATTTAATGATACAGAAGTAAATAATCATGAAGAAACAATAAAAATAGATGATAATGTAAATGATAATATGCATTTTTCAGAAACATACCAAAATGTTGAAAGTATAGACATTGATATAAATTTATCGAATTTAATAATAAAACAAGGCGAAGAATTAAAAGTAGAAGCTTTTAATGTACCTAATAGTTTTTCTTCTAAAGTAATCGGAAATGAATTAAAAATAAAAGAGAAGGGTAATAAAAATTTATTTTCAGATTATGAAATGGCAAAAATAATTGTATATATCCCTCAAAATTTAACATTTAGAAAAGTAAATGTAGAAACTGATGTAGGATCTATATTAATAGAACAAATTAAGGCAAATGAATTTGATATTGATAGTGGTGTTGGAACTATTACACTAAAAAATGTTGAATCTAATAGAACTGATATAAATACTGGATCTGGAGAAGCAAATATAGAAAGTAGTAAATTAAATAATTTAGAATTTGATGCAGGATTAGGTAAAGTTAATATAGAAGCAGAAATTACAGGAATAAGTAAAATTGATGCAGGTGTGGGTGAAATAAATATTAAACTATTAGGAAACAAGGAAGATTACAGAATTAATACAGAAACTGGAATAGGTAGTATTACTATAGATAATAAAAAATATTCTAATAATGCTAGTTTTGGTAATGGAATAAATACATTTAGAGTTTCTGGAGGAATTGGAAACGTAAAAGTAGCTTTCTAAAATGGTATAAAATAATATTATTTGAATATAGTTAAACAATAATATTTGAATATAAAGAAGGTAATTATGAGTAATAATATTATTGTTGATGGACATTGTGATACAATAAAAGCTATATTAGATGAAAATATAAACCTAGAGAATAGAACTCTAGGTTTTAATCTTATTGATGCATGGAACTAGTAAAATAATGGGTGAAAATTGGGTAAGAGTCTTAAAAAAACAAATATAATATGGGATTTTTTACAAATTTACTTTAAAAAAAGCAATTTTTGTTGTACAATTAAATAGAGAGAGTTTAGGAGAAAATATGAATAAAAAATGGGAAGTAAATAAGTATAATGAAAATGAAGTTAATGAACTTTTAAAAGAATGTAATATTAGTAGATTATTGGCAATATTATTATGTAGCAGAGGAATTGTGGCAAAAGAGCAAGTAGATTTATATCTATCACCAACAAGAAAAGATTTCTATAATCCATTTTTAATGCCGGACATGCAAAAAGCAGTAGATAGAATTATAAATGCTATTAAGAATAAAGAAAAAGTAATTATATATGGAGATTATGATGTCGATGGAATTACTAGTACTACAGTTCTAAAACAATTTTTGGCAGAAAGAGGATTAATTGTAGATTGGTATATTCCAAATAGATTAAATGAAGGTTATGGATTAAATAAAAATGCAATTAAAGAAATTAATGATAAAGGTTATAAATTAATAATAACAGTAGATTGTGGTATATCAGCTTTAGAAGAAATAAAATATGCTTATGATTTAGGAATGGAAGTTATTGTAACTGATCACCATGAACCAGTAGAAGTATTGCCACAATGTTTAGCTGTTGTAGATGCTAAAAGAAAAGATAATATTTATCCATATAATCAACTAGCTGGAGTTGGAGTTGTTTTTAAATTAATACAAGCTTTATCTATAAAATTAAACCTTGAAGAAAAAGAATTCTTGAAATTTTTAGATTTAGTTGCAGTTGGCACAATTTCAGATATTGTACCATTAAAAGATGAAAATAGAGTTATTGCAAAATTGGGACTTAAGTTAGTAGAAGTTACTAAAAACATTGGTTTAAAGACATTAATTAGTGTATTAGGATTTAAGAAAATTGATTCAACTGCAATTTCTTTTGGAGTAGCACCAAGAATAAACGCTTCTGGAAGAATGGGAGTACAAGAAAAAGCGCTTAACTTATTTTTAACAGATAATTATGAAGAAGCTAAAAAGATTACACAAGAACTAAACGAATTTAACAATGATAGACAAGCAGAAGAACAAAAAATATTTAAAGAAGCATTAGAAATGTTGAAAAAAGAAAATGATAAATCTTGTATTATTTTAGGAAATGAAAATTGGCATCATGGAGTAATTGGTATTGTTGCTTCTAAAATTACAGACATGTATTTTAAACCAAGTATTCTATTATGTTTTGAAGAAAATGAAGGAAAAGGATCTGGAAGAAGTATTCCGGGATTTGATTTACATAAGGCTTTAATGGAATGCTCGAAGGATATAAAAAAATTTGGCGGACATTCAATGGCTATAGGAATTACTATTGAAAAAGATAAATTTGAAAGTTTTAAAACTGACTTTGAAAAATATGCAGAGCAAACTAATATAAAAGAAATTGTACCAATAGTAAATATAGACGCAGAAATTAGCCTTAAAGACTTAAGCATTGATATTGTAAAACAATTAGAATTATTGGAACCTTTTGGGGAAGCAAATAAAATGCCTCAATTCTTATTTAAAAATATGAAAATAATTGCTATTAGGGCTATATCAGAAGGAAAACATTTAAAATTAAAATTGAAGCAAGATAATTATATAATTGATGCTATAGGTTTTAATATGGGAGAACTATCAAATTTATATCAAATAGAGGATAGAATAGATGTAGTTGGAAATATTGGAGTAAATGCATTTAACGGAATGGAAAATTTACAAATAAATATTAAAGATATAAGAAAAGCACATTAGGGGGGATTTTATGTCACAAGTCGAAAATAAAAATATAGAAGATATATTAGCATTAATGAAGAAAAATAGTAGAAGAAATGATTTGAAATTAATAAGAAAGGCTTACAATTTTGCAAAAGAACATCATGGAGACCAATTAAGAAAATCAGGAGAACCTTATATTATACATCCTATTCAGGTTGCATATATTTTAGCAGATTTGGGATTGGATGATAGTACAATTTGCGCGGCATTATTACATGATATAGTAGAAGATACTGATGTGACAAAACAAAGTTTGGCAGAAGAATTTGGAACAGAAATTGCGGAACTAGTAGATGGAGTTACAAAGTTGAGTAAACTTCAATATGCTAGTATGGAAGAGCAGCAAGTAGAAAATTATAGAAAAATGTTCTTAGCAATGGGAAAAGATATAAGAGTAATTTTAATAAAATTAGCAGACAGACTACATAATATGAGAACCCTTAAGTTTTTAAGTAGAGATAGACAAATTGCAAATGCAAATGAAACTATGGAATTATATGCTCCATTAGCAAATCGTTTAGGTGTTTATTCATTAAAATGGGAATTAGAAGATTTATCTTTTAAATATTTATATCCAGAAGAATATAGAGAATTAGTAGAAGGAATAGACAAAAAAAGAGAAGAAAGACTTGAATTTATAGATAAAATAATGGATGAAATTAGAGTAGAATTAAAAAAGCAAAGAATAGTAGCAGAAATAACAGGAAGAGCAAAGCATTTATACTCTATTTATAGAAAAATGAAAAGAGACAATATTACATTAGATCAAGTATATGATTTATTTGCTTTAAGAATTATTGTGAATTCTGTAAAAGACTGTTATGCAGCATTAGGAGTAGTTCATGATCTATATAATCCAATGCCAGGAAGATTTAAAGATTATATTTCTGTACCAAAACCTAATATGTATCAATCACTACATACTACACTTATTGGACCTAAAGGTACTCCTTTCGAAGTACAAATACGTACATGGGATATGCATAGAATAGCAGAATATGGTATAGCTGCACATTGGGCATATAAAGAGGCCAGCTTTAAAGGAAATAAAAAGGCAAATGTAAAAGTAGAAGAAGATAAATTGTCATGGCTTAGAGAAACTTTGGAATGGCAAAAAGAAATGCAAGATCCAGATGAATTTTTAAATACTCTAAAAAGAGAATTATTTGAAGATGAAGTATATGTGTTTACACCGAAAGGAAAAATTATTTCGTTACCAAAAGGCAGTACAGCCATAGACTTTGCATATTATATACATGCTGAAATAGGTAACCACATGACAGGCTGTAAAATAAATAGCAAAATGATGCCAATTGTAACACAAATAAAAAATGGTGATATAGTTGAAATAATAACTTCCGAAAATTCAAAAGGACCAAGTAGAGATTGGTTAAAGTTTATAAAAAGCTCAACAGCTAAAAATAAAATATTAGCATGGTTTAAGAAAAATGAAAGAGAAGACAATATAGAAAAAGGAAAAGAACTAATAGAAAAAGAAATTAAAAAAATAGGTATGTCACACTCTGATTTATTTCCAAACTATGTACAAGCTGCATTAGATAGATATAAATATAATAATATAGATGACATGTATGCAAGTGTTGGATTTGGTGGAATTTCAGCAGGAAAAATTGTAGCTAGAATGTTGGAAGAATACAGAAAAGAACACAAAGAAGAAAATTTAGAAGAAAAATTGCAAGAATTATCACAAGAAAAAGCTATAAGAACTAAACCATCTAAAGCAGGTATAGTTGTAAAAGGTATAGATAATTGTTTAGTAAAATTATCAAAATGTTGCAACCCTGTACCTGGAGATGAAATAGTTGGTTACATTACAAAGGGTAGAGGAGTATCAGTACATAGAAAAGATTGTACTAATGTTAAAAATCTATTATCAGAAGAAGATAGAATGATAGACGTATATTGGTACTCAGATAAAAAAGCTACATATAGTGTAGATATAGAAATATTTGCAAATGACAGAAATGGTTTATTAGCAGATATTATAGCAGGTGTTGAAACAACAAAATGTAAATTAATGGCTGTAACTTCAAGAGCTACAAAAGAAAAAATAGCGTTAACTGAAATTACAGTAGAAGTTGAAAACACAGAAGAATTGAATAAAATATTAAAACAATTAAGAAAAGTCGATAGTGTATACGAGGTAAAAAGAAAGAAATAACCAAGGAGGAAACAATGATATTAAAAATACTAAGAGTAAATTCTGGATTTGGAGAATTAACTAATTGCTATATAGTTCAGGATGAAACAACTAAAGAAACTATGGTAATAGATCCAGGAGGAGAAGCAAACAAAATTATTGAAATGCTAGATGTAATAGAAGCTAAAGTTAAATATATATATTTAACACATTGTCATGGTGATCATATTGGAGCTCTTGAAGAAGTAAAGGAAAAGAAGGGCGGAAATATATTAATACATAGATTTGACGCAGAAGGCCTACACAATAAAAATATTAGCTTAACAGAATATATTGGATTAGGAGAAATAAATGTAGAAGCGGATTCTAGAGTAGATGATGGAGATGTAATTCATTTAGGTGACATAGAATTTAAAGTTATACATACACCAGGACATACTGCAGGAGGTAGCTCATTATATTGCGAAAAGGAAAAATTATTATTTTCAGGAGACACACTATTTAGAGGAACATGGGGAAGAACAGATTTACCAACTAGCAATTTTGAAGATATTATAAAATCAATTACAAATAAACTTTTAGTGTTACCAGAAGATACAATAGTTTATCCAGGACATGGCAAGATAACTATGATAAGTGAAGAAGAGCCAATTTATTATAATTTAAAAGAAAAAGAAGATTAGGAGTGATTATATGATACAAAAACCAAAAGGGACTAGAGATATATTGCCACAAGAATCATATAAATGGCAATGTATTGAAAACAAAGTAAAAGACTTATTTCAAAATTATGGATTCAAAGAAATAAGAGTACCTGTATTTGAAAACACAGAATTATTTCAAAGAGGTGTAGGAGAAACCACAGATGTTGTACAAAAGGAAATGTATACATTTAATGATAAAGGTGGAAGAAGCATAACATTAAGACCAGAAGGAACAGCAGGAGTAGTTAGAGCATATATTGAAAATGGAATGGCAAGTATGCCATCACCAGTAAAACTATGGTATAACATGGCAATGTATAGATATGAGAATGTACAAAAAGGAAGACTAAGAGAATTTCACCAAATTGGAGCGGAAGTAATAGGAACAAATTCATATATGTCTGATGTGGAAACTATATTAATGGCTAATAGAATATTTGAAATATTAAATATTCCAAATATAAATTTAGAAATTAATAGTATTGGATGTCCAGAATGTAGAAAAAAATATCAAGAAGCATTAAAAGAATATATAAGACCAAATTTAGAAGAATATTGTGAAACATGTAAAACAAGATTTGAAAAAAATCCATTAAGAATATTAGATTGTAAAGAGAAAAGATGTAAGGAATTAAATTCAGGCGCTCCTATAATATTAGATTATTTATGTGAAGAATGTAAGACACACTTTGAAAATGTAAAGAACATGTTGAATAAACTAAATATAAAATATCAAGTTGAACCAGGAATAGTAAGAGGATTAGATTATTATACAAAAACTGTTTTTGAGTTTGTATCAAAAGATGAAGGATATACAGTTCTAGCAGGTGGAAGATATGATGGCTTAATTGAAGAATTAGATGGGCAATCAACTCCAGCAATAGGCTTTGCAATGGGAGTAGAAAGATTGGTAGAAATATACGAAAAATATAATCCAAATACAATACCAGAAAAAGATATGGACTTATATATTGCATATATTGGAGATGAAGCTAATATATTAGCAACCAAATTAGTTGAGGATTTAAGAAAAGAAAATATTTATGTAGAAAAAGACGTAACAGGAAAAAGCTTAAAAGCTCAATTTAAATATGCAAATAAACAAAATGCAAAATATTGTATAACAATTGGAGAAGAAGAAGTAAAATCTAATAAAGTAAAGATTAAAAAAATGGATACAGGAGAGGAAAAAGAAATCTCTTTGGAAATTGAAAATATAATTTCAAGCATAAAATAAAATAATACAGCATATATTTATTTATAAGACAATGGGACAAAGGAGAAAAATAATATGATAAATATGGCTGTAATAAATTTAAAAGATATAATTAAATATCTAGTAAAGCTTACTATAGTAATAGCAATTATAGTTGGAGTTACTAGATATTTTTCTAGTCAAAAAAGTTCTGCTAAAAATCAAATAATTAATTTGCAAAATTTATCATTAATAAATTGTATAGACGAAGTAATTCCAGCAGTAAAAAGCATAAATAATACTGAAAACAAGAAAAGTATTGAAGCATATAAGGTTCCAATAGATTATGAGCTAGCAATTTTAGGAAGCGTAGAAAAAAATGAAGAAAATAAACAAGAGGAACAGGCTGAAAATACAGAGCAAAGTAAAGAAAAAGAAGAAGAAAAAGTAGAAGAAGCAAAAACAGGATTAAAAACAGAAGTGTTGGAATCCAATGTACCCAATAAGTATTCAACAGAATATAATGGAGTAAAAATAAGAAATGAAACTGATTATAAATTAACAAAGGAGATATTGCGCCCAGATATAACTTTAAATACTGAAAATATTTTAATTTTCCATACACATACATGCGAAAGTTATACTGCAAGTGAAAAATATCAATATAAACAAACGGGTAACTTTAGAACAACAGATAGAAATTATTCGGTTGTCAGAGTTGGAAGAGAATTAGAAAAATATCTTAAACCTTATGGTTATAATATTATACATGATGAAAGTTATCATGATTATCCTTCATATAATGGATCCTATACGAGTTCATTAAAAACAGTTACAGAATTATTAGAAAAAAACAAAAATACAGATATTGTATTGGACTTACATAGAGATGCTATTGGTGATAATACTTATGCTCCAACAGTAAAAATTGGAGATGAATATGCAGCACAATTAATGTTTGTAATAGGCGGAAATGGTAGTACTATAAAGCATGAAGATTGGCAACAAAATCTAAAATTTGCTGTAAAAATACAAGAAAAAGCAAATGAATTATATCCTGGATTATTTAAACCAATAATATTAAGATATTCAGGTTATAATCAGCATGTTGCAAAGGGAGCAGCAATTATAGAGGTGGGAGCAACTGGTAATACTTTAGACCAATGTTTAGTAAGTATGAAATACTTAGCAAAAGTTATTGACGAAGCTTTAAAATAAAATTTATATTAGGTATTGAATAATAATAACAATTGTTATAAAATTTCTATAGACAAAAGAAGATAAGAACATTGTATCTAAAGAAGAAAGGATGAGATAAAAATGGTAAACATTAAGTTGGATTTGAAACATACAAAAGTATTAGAAAAAAACATAATGGAATATGCAGATACTGTAAAAAATATACACGATGAAATGCATGAAAAAGCAAGTAATAAAAAAGAATTTTTAGGATGGCTAGATTTGCCAACTAATTACGATGTAAAAGAATTTGAAAAGATAAAAAAAGTAGCAAAAAAGATTCAGCAAGATTCAGATATATTATTAGTTATTGGAATAGGAGGATCATATTTAGGAGCTAGAGCTGTAATAGAGTCATTAACTAATACATTCTATAATCTATTAAATAAAGAGCAAAGGAAAATGCCACAAATACTTTATGTGGGTAATAATTTAAGCCCAAATTATATTAATGACTTAATAAATTTAATAGGAAATAGGGATTTATCAATAAATGTAATTTCAAAATCAGGAACAACAACAGAGCCTGCTATAGCTTTTAGAATATTTAGGGAATTACTAGAAAATAAATATGGAATAAAAGAAGCGGCAAAAAGGATATATGTTACAACAGACAAGAAAAATGGCGCATTAAAGCAAATAGCAAAAGAAGAAAAATATACAACTTTTGTTATACCGGATAATGTAGGGGGAAGATATTCTGTTTTAACTGCAGTAGGATTATTACCAATTGCTACAGCAGGAATAGACATAGATAAATTAATGCAAGGTGCTAAGTTCGCACAAGATAAGTATTCTGATAAAAATGTGAAATACAATGATTGTTATAAATATGCAGTTGTAAGAAATATTTTATATAAGAACGAAAAAAACATAGAATTATTAGTTACTTATGAACCAAAATTACATTACTTAATTGAATGGTGGAAGCAATTATTTGGAGAGAGTGAAGGAAAAGAAGGAAAAGGAATATTCCCAACAGGAGCAGAATTTACTACAGATTTACATTCATTAGGACAATATATTCAAGAAGGAAGAAGAAATCTATTTGAAACTGTAATAAACATAAAAAAGTCACAAACTGATATCACAATAAATCAAGATGAAGACAATTTAGATGAATTGAATTATTTAGTTGGAAAGGGATTAGACTATGTAAATAAAAAGGCTATGGAAGGTACAATAGAAGCTCATTTGGACGGAGGAGTTCCAAACATAGTATTAAATATAGATGAACTAAATGAATTTGCAATAGGGCATTTAATATATTTCTTTGAATTGGCATGTGCAATGTCTGGAAAAATCTTAGGAATTAATCCATTCAATCAACCAGGAGTAGAAAAATATAAAACTAATATGTTTAAGTTGTTAAAAAAGCCAGGATATGAACAGTAGAATCTTTATTAAATAAGAAAATCCAGATGATCATTGATCATCTGGAAAAGGTTGTAATAAGAGTTTTAACATATAACTATAATGTTCTCTGGGAATTTCACCCTTTACTTTTTTTAAATCTCTTTTATCAAAGAAATGATAGTTTTGAATTAACTCAGTGGGAAAGTCAAAATCAAAAGAATTAACTTTATACTGAGCATAACTACATCCATCTGGCTTTTTAGTTGATGTAAAAACAGAATCTCCAATTTGTAATTTCACATAAGAGTTTTCTGTTTTTCTTTTTTTAGAAACTACTGTGACTTTCATAAGATCAGTTTCCTCTGCCATAATGTATAGACCATCTTCATGTTTCATCACTAAAGCAAGTCCAGAATGTTTATGATTATTTACCAAAAAAGATAAAACATAATATTGTTGAGCTAGTTTATGGATTTTCTTTTCAGCAGATAATAACGCTGAATTATTGTTAATGCAATACCATACTGTAGCCAAAGCTTTTTCAGTAGAAAAACAAATTCCATCTGTATGAGAAACAATAAATGCTTTAGGATTTTGTCGCATTTGTTCTAAAAGCCATAAACTATTTTGGGTAGCCATAGATTTTGTATGAGTAAAATGAAGAATTTTACTCATACAAAAACTTGTTATTATTATTTTAGCATCCAAACATTGTATAAAGGTTGATAACAATGTTTGCAAATAATCGACTGCCAAAAT
This sequence comes from uncultured Clostridia bacterium, assembly GCA_944390395.1. Taxonomy (GTDB): domain Bacteria; phylum Bacillota; class Clostridia; order TANB77; family CAG-508; genus CAG-273. The sequence continues at coordinate 17,784 of CALXPY010000031.1, forward strand.
AGATGGTTCCAGAACGATTTTTAAGTTCTTGAAATCACTGTAATAGTTCTTCCGCTTAGCCATTTTTTTCTCCTTTCTCTAAATAAAAGCATATTTAACTAAACCTTCTTAAACTCTAAAGAATATCTGTTAGATATTATAAAACCTACAATAATATTATAACATAAGATTAACTTTATGTAAAATTAAATTGATAAATTCCATTACTAAATAAGAAGTTACGACTTTATTATTAATCAGAAATTTGTTCGAAACCAAAAACTAAAAGTTTCATTTGAAATGCAACAAAAATTTAATAAAAAAGTAAATGAACAGTAGACAGTTGTAAGAAAA
>CALXPY010000032.1 GCA_944390395.1 uncultured Clostridia bacterium
CTGGTAAGCCATTAACTGAAGATTTAAAAATAGAAGACGCATTAGTAAAATTAACAAGCAATGGTATTGAGCAAGCTAACCAACTAGGCATATCACTGAAAAATTATATGCAAGAGAAACACATTTCTAATAATGATGTTTTAGTATTAGTTTCTCCATATGAACGAGCTAGACAAACCTTTGAAATTGCCAATAAGCATTTAGGCTTTACAGAAAGTGCCGATAATGTTGTTGTCTTAAATTCTCTAATTGAACAATTTTTTGGAGCATTTCACATGATTAGTAGAGATGTAAAAAAAGCTGTCTATCCTAAAATATATGAAGAATGCATTAGAAATTCTATAACATATTTTAAACCTACATTTTTAGGTGAATCTCCATTTGATGTATGTAATAGGCTTTGGAGTGCAATCTATTTTATAAAAGATTATACCAACGAAAACAATATTAAAAATGTATTTATTTTTGGTCATGGTAACGCCAATAAGTGTATGCTTATGAATCTCTTAAATTTACCACCAGAGTTTTATAATGATTTTCCTAAGGCAACCAACTCTTCTATTATTAATATTAATAAAGGCAAATATAATCCATTTAACTTTTAGAACTATATTTAATATAGTTCTTTTTAATTCTTATTTATATTTATATTTTTACTTTTAAAAGATTTGATAATATTCTATTAAGTAAAAAATTCTTCGTTCCAATTAAATTCAGTTTACACAATTTTCTAATAATTCTATTTTCTTATCTTTATTAGTATCTATTTCTGCCATTGTTCCAATTGGAATTACTAATTTTTTATCTATGTGCCCAAAATTATTTGATTTTATTATAGGGAATTTATATTCATTTCCTATTGTATCTAATAAAATTTGTTCTATTGCTACACTTCCATCATAGTTTCCAAGCCAAATTCCTTTTATTTTATCAAATACTCCATTTTGTTTCATATTATAAAAATAATTACTTACTAATCCTGGTGGTGATTCTAAAAATAGTTCTTCTAAAAATAATATTTTATCTGTAAAATCTATTGAATATTTGCCATTTACCATTTCATTTACTAAGCTTAAATTTCCTCCTACTAATTTTCCTTTAGCTTGTCCATTTCTTATTGTAATATATTCATCATCTTTTTCTCCTAAGTCTAAAGATCCTTGTACAAATCTTTTCATTACTTCTTTAAATCCATATTCAGTTTGCCATGATGTTAAAGATTTAAAAGTTGGTCCATTAAATGTTATTAAACCTGTTTTGGCATAAATTATATTAGTTAAAGAAGTAGAATCACTAAATCCACATATTATTTTTGGATTATATTTTATTGCATCAAAGTCTAAATACTCAAAAACTGAGTTTGAGTTAAAACCTCCTGATATACAAAATATTGCTTTTACTTCTTTGTCTTTAAATAAATTATTTATATCTTCAGCCTTTTCCTTTGCTGTTGCTCCATATCCAGTGCTATTAAGTAATACATTATTACCAAATTTTACTTTAAAGCCTGCTCCTTCCATTAGCATAATAGAATTATTTATTATTTCTAGATCATCTTTTTCTATAGTACTAGAAGGAGATATTAATCCAATATAGTCTCCTTTTTCTAATTTATTAGGTAACATTCTTTTCCTCCTTTTATATAAGTGATATTATTGCTGCATTTCTTCCTGATTTTTCTTTATCTGCTCGATATGAATGAAACATATTACAGTTGCACACTGTACATAAATTACTGTCTATTATATTTTCTTTTTTCAATCCTAAGCTATATAACATGTTTTTATTTATTTGTACAGTATCTATATAATATTTCTGTTTATTTTCTTTAAATTTTCCTTTAAATATTATATTATCCATTTCTTTATAATTATTATAGAATATGTTTTTTACTTCTTCATCTACTTCAAAGCAACATTTCCTAATACTTGGACAAATACAACATATTATATCTTTTACATTACATTCATATTCTACAACCATCTTTTTTATTGCTTCTTTTATTATTCCTTTAGCTGTTCCTCTCCAACCAGAATGTACATTTCCTATAACTGATTTTATAGGATCGAATAATAGCATTGATATACAATCAGCAGAAGTTGTTAAAAGTGTAAGATTTTTTTTGCTGGTTATAATTCCATCTACATCAAAAAAATCAGTTGCTAAATCCACAGTTTCTACAACATTTGTGTGTGTTTGGTGTGGAAAACATTAAATTTTATTTTCCTTTATTAAACCTAATATAACATCCTTATCCATATTTGGAATATATCTATAATCATTTTTCGTTATTTGATTAAATCTACATATTGATCTATATACACAATATTCACACGGTGTCTTTTTGTTTTTGGTGTTATAATATGGCTTTATCTCTATATCTCCGCTTAATATTTCTTTAGATATTTGTTTTATAATTTTATCCATATATTTTTGCAAATACTCAAATTGTTCTGCATTTATATTGCTTGGTTTATTACTTAATTCTCCTTCTTTATTAATATACGCTGGTATAATATCTGAATTTCCACTAGTTAGTGTTTTATCCATTTTCTTTACAATGTTTATATCTGCTAAAATTAATCCCTGCATTTTAAATTGTTTTCGTATTTCTGCTTCTATTTGGTCCTCACTTAAATTTTTATTACTATTTATTATTGGATCAATTAAATTAAAGTATAATACACCAGCAGGTAACATGTTCTCAATTTTACATGTTGCATCTAAATATGTTAATAATTGTAATTGAAGTCCAGCCACAACTTCATTTAAATCAATATTTTTTATCGAAGATTTATAATCTATTATTCTTATGTAGTTTCCATCTGTAGTTTTTGCAATGTCAACTCTATCTATTTTTCCTGTTATCTCAACTTTTTTACCATTATTTAACTCTAATACAATAGGCTCATATTGTTTACCCTTATTAAATTCTATCTCATGTCCTAATACTTCAAAATCACTATATTTTAATGTGTATACAATGTATTTCATTGATTTCACAATAACTTTTTTTAATCTCTGCGCTAAAATTCTATATTTAGGTATACTATTAAAAATATAATATTTCTTTAATGTCAACTTTTCTTCTACAATTTGTCTTGTAATTTGTTCTATTTGTTCATCACTAATCTCCTTTACTTTTATTCTCATTTCGTCAATTCTAGAAAAGAAAGTATCTATTATTTCGTGCATAAAATTACCTGTATCTATTGCTTCTATTTTAAAATTGTTTTTCTCTAATAATTTTAGTCCATATCTTATATAATATGAAAATGCACATGATTTATATTTTTCTAATTTTGATATACTAGTTTTTAGTGTATTACCATATAATTTTTCTATATTTTCTTTGTTTATTTTATCAGGTATGTTTTTAAATATTAGTGATTGTAAATCAGATTCAAGTTTTTCCTTTTCAGTATAATAATAATAGTTATAAACATTAAACCAAATATTATCTATTTTTTCTCCATTAATAAAATCTCTTAAATTAACCAATAATTCTTCATAAGTAGAATTTTTTAAAAGTATTTCACTTTCTCTTTTTATAATATCACTTTGTTCTTTAATATTTGGAAATATTCTTTTTATTTTATTTATTAATGTAGATGGTCTTAATGATTTTCCTTCAGAATCAGACGATGCGAATGATAAAAATATTTTTTCTTCTGCAGTTGTAAAAGCTTTATATATATTTAAATTATCATCATATAGTTTTTCTACTGTAGTTTTTGCCAACTCTATTCCATTTTCTTTTAAATATAATCTATCATTATCATTAAAAAAACCTTCATCTTTATTAACACTTGGAAAACTTCCATCGTTTAGGCCTATAACGAAAACTGCTCTAACTTTATGATTTCTAGAACGGTCAACATCTCCCATTGTTACCTGATCAATGGTTCCTGGTATTTTTCCTAAACTACTATTTTTTAGTCCTACTTTTAATATTTTAGAGTATTTATCAAAACTAACTTTTTGGTCTCCTAAAACTAATACAAATTCATCTAATACTTCAATTAATATTTTATAACTTGTTTCATATTCTTTTGCTAGTTCTACTTTGCCTATTTCATTTAAATGGTTTATTTTTTCCTCTAATTTTTTTATAATCCCATTTTTTATTAGAAAGTCATATAATACTATTGTAATTTCTCTTACTGTTTTTTCTCTACTAAAATTATTTTTAAATTCCAAAAGTGGTTCTAACACTATATTTTTTGTATAATTTATTTTTTGTATTTCTTCCTCTGTTTCGTCAAAAAACTCCCACTCACTATTATACCATTTGGCTCCTCTTATTCCCCATTTAAGGCAATAATTTTCCAAAACATATATATTATCTTCATCTAAATTTAACAACCCTGTTTTTATATAACCAAATACCGCTTCATAAGACCAGTTCTTAGCAAATATATCTATTAAAGATGTAATAAATTTTATTAATATATTTTGGTTCAATTCTTTTTTTTCATCTATAAATATAGGTATATTATATTTTTCAAAAATAGCTTTAGCCAAACTACTATATCTATCCAAATTTTTAGTAATTATTGATATTTCTCTATATCTATACCCATCATTTTTAACTAATTTAACAATTTTTTGGGCTATTTCCTCAATTTCTGAATATTGATTATTGGCCAAAAATATTTCTATGTTAGAATTATTACCATTAAACTTACTATATAATGGTGCATATATATTCTCTTCTAAATGTTTTAATTCATCATTTTTGAATCTATTATTTTTTTCTGCTACATATAAAGGAGATTCTATTTTTACATTTTCTTCATTAGCAATATCCATTAATTTTTGTGCAGTTTCTTTGCTAGAATAAAATATATCTATATCCTTATTGTCATTCATTGACAAATTATCACTACAAACAGTTACAATTACTTCTTTAGCTTTTTTTAACAGTTTTCTTATAATCTCATATTCTTGATATGTAAAGCCAACAAATTCATCTATGTATATAACTGAATTATCAAACGCCTTTGATGCATCTATCTTTTCTAAAAGTATTGTTAATATATCATTTTCATCTATATATTTATTTGAAATTTCCGCATTATAGCTATTATACAATAAAGACATATCTTTTAACTTTGTTTTTAAATACATATCATCAGTTGTGTTTATAACATTATCTAAAGTTTTAATTCCATGCTTTTTAAACTCTGTAAATTGTGTTGAAATCAATTCAACATTTTCTTCAGATTTTCCTATAAACTTTAATTTATTTTTATTTTCTAATAATATGTTGTATATAATCATTGCTTTGCCATAAGATGTTAAATTTGTCTTTACAGCTCCACCCACTTCATTAAATACCCTATATGCCATTCTGTTAAATGTAAGGACTTCTGCATTAATACTGCTACCATTATCCATCATATCTAACAGCTTTTTTTCTAATGTAAATGAAAATTGTTCAGGTGTTATTATATAAATTCTAGTATCTATATTTTCTTTAATTAATGACTTTACACTATTTAATATATATGTACTTTTTCCATATCCTGCTCTTCCATATACAATTTTTAAACCCATTAAATACTCCTCTTTTTATGCTGTTTCTCTTTTCCAAAAGAATAAATATTGCTGTGCAATTCCTGCTAGATTTCCATATTTCTCTCTTGCTAATTGTTCAATTTCTTTTTTATTTACTTCTGTTTCATCTTCGTTTTTTATATAAAGTTCATTCATTACTCTTCTTACCCACACATCTATTGGGAAAACATCAAATCTTTTTAATGTAGAAAATAATATTATACAGTCAGCTACCTTTGGTCCAACTCCATCAAGTGTAAGTAATTTTTCTCTTATAACATTAGTCTCTTTTTCTTGTTGCAATTTTTCTAAATCAAATTCTTTATTATATATTTTTTGTGTTGTTTTGTATACTCGTATATCTCTAAATCCCAAGCCTACATTTCTTAAATCTTCTACACTAGCTTTTGATAATTCTTCTGGTGTTGGGAATGTATAATAACTTTTATTGTTATACACTATTTCTTTTCCATATTTTTGAGAAATTCTATTAATTATTCCTTTAATTCTAGGAATATTATTGTTAGCAGAAATTATAAAAGAAATAATAGTCTCCCATAAATCTTGATTTAAAATTCTAATTCCATTTCCATATTTTATGCTAGTTTTTAAATTATCATCTATTTTAGATAACTCTAGTTTTATTTTTTCATAGTCTCTATTTAAGTCAAAATATTTTATACATGTTTCTTTAATATCTTTTTCGCACATTCCTTTAAAAATAATACTATTATTATTTTTACTTACATTTAACACATTGTTGCCAAAAATTCCTGTATAACTACCATCTATTTCCTTATCCCATCTAAAACATTGACCACATTCAAAAATGTGTTTTGGCTCAAAAGATTTGCAATTATCTAATACATATTCTTGTGCTTTCATATACTTCCTCTATCTAATTTTTTACTATTTTATACAATTATATATTATATAAAGTGAAATAGCAAGACTTTTAAATTTCATGGTTTTGTCAATTCATAAACTTTATTTAAATCCCTTTCCCAATACTTCTCTTGCATTTGAAATTATTATAAATGCTTTGCTATCTATTTCTCTGGTTATTTGTTTTATTTTACCTACTTCATTTCTTGATACTACACATAACAACATCATCTTTTTTTCTCTAGTGTACATTCCTTTAGCATATACTCCTGTACTTCCTCTTCCTAATTCATCGCCAATTCCTTTTGCAATTTCTTTATATTTATTCGATACTATAAATATCATCTTAGCAAAATTAACACCTTCAAATATTAAATCTATCATTTTTCCAACTATATATATTGCAATGGCTGAATATAATCCTATTTCTATTTCTCTAAAGAAAAAAACATTTAAACCTACTATTACTATATCTACTATTACAATAACATCACTTACTTTTATAGTGCTCTTATATGTCCTTGTAATATATGATAATAAATCAGTGCCTCCTGTTGAGCCTCCTGCTTTTAAAATTAGACCTAAGCCCAGTCCTATAGTTATTCCACCATATATAGACGCTAATAATCTATCACTAGTTAAGGGTTGAAACTTTTCAAATAAATCTATAAAGGTAGAAAGTAATATTGTTCCTGCTATAGATTTTATTAATATTTCTCTTCCTATCTTAAAAAATGCCAATATGAATAATGGAATATTTAGTACAAGAATAGTTACTCCTAGTGGAACATTTAACAAATAATACACTATTGTTGCAATTCCAGAAAAACCTCCAGAAGACAATTGGTTTGGCAACAAGAATAATGAAGTTCCTATTCCCATAAACATACATCCAATTAATATATATATTCCTTCTAAGGTTCGTTTTTTAATTTTTAATTCAAGTTTTGCCATTTTATAACTCAAAATAATCACCTATCATTACTATTATTTGTAATAATAGGTGATTATATACATTTTATTATTCTACATTTGCAAAATCTTTGTGAAATTCTTCTATATCAATTTTAAATTTACCTTTTTTCATTTTTTCATCTGGCTTAACAATAACGTCAACATTATATATATCTTTTAATTTAATAATATTACTTTTTTTGTGTCCTATAATGTTGTTTATATTTGCTTCATTTGCAGTTATTCTTACCTTTTCTACTTTTGTATTAAATTTCTTAATTTGACTTACTATTTCATCATACCATATACTAGATTCAACTAATTGCCTAAATGCTGGATGATAAGGTCCTGCTACTACTTCACTTTCTGGATTATTTGGATCAGTTATTTCTTCAGTGTTTTGTAATCCAATTCTTATAACATTTATTTTTTTATTATTAAATAATTTTACTATCTCTTTTGATCTTTCTACAGCTTGATCTACTGTTAGTGGTTCATATTCCCCTGCTTTATATTCTTTTTCTAATATGGTTTTCTTTATAACCAAAACTGGATATATTCTTACGATTTTTGGTTTTAGTTTTATTAGATCATAAGCAGTTTTTATTTCATCTTTTAATGTACTGTCTGGAAGTCCAACCATCATTTGGTGACCTAATACAAATCCATATCTTCTTATTAACTTAGATGCCTTTATTACATCTTCAAAAGTATGCCCTCTCTTACATTTTTCTAGAATATAATTATTTGTAGATTGTACTCCCAATTCTATAGTTTTAACTTTATATTTTTTTAATCTTTTTAATATGTTTTTGTCAATATAGTCCGGTCTTGTTGATATTCGTATGCTATTAACTTGTCCTCTTTTTATAAATTGATATGCTGCATCCAATAATTCGTTTTGATATTGTTCATCTATTCCAGTAAAACTACCACCAAAAAAAGCAACCTCAACATACTTTTTATTATCTTTAAAATTCTTTAAATAGTATTCAATAGTTTCTTTAACATCTTTAGGCGTAACTTCTTTTATTTGTCCACTTATTTTCTTTTGATTACAAAATGTGCAATCATTTGGGCAACCTAAATGTGGCACAAATATTGGTATTATATACTCTTTTTTCATATCTTACTGTCTCCTTTCTAAATCCTATCCATTGCGATTTTTGCAGCTTGCATCTCTGCTTGTTTTTTACTTTTTCCCTCCCCTATTGCTAATCTTCTTTGGTTACATACTACTTCTACAACAAATGTTTTATCATGATCTGGTCCTTCTGTTTTTATAACATTGTATTTTATATCTACATTTCCATTTCTTTGTAATTCTTCTTGTAAAACAGTTTTATAATCTTTTTTACCTACATTTTTTGTAGACATTTCTATTTCATCTTTTAAATTTTCTATTACAAATTTTTCTGCATTTTCTAAATTTGAATCATAATATATTGCTGCAATTATTGCTTCTACACAATCTGCTAGTATTGCAGGTTTATCTTTTCCTCCGCTTAATATTTCTCCTTTTCCCATATATAAGAAATCACTAAAATTATGCTTTTTTGCTACTTTATATAAACTATCCTCACATACTACTTCAGCTCTAACTTTAGTCATTTCTCCTTCTTTTAGATTTTGATAATTATTATATATATATTTACTTGATAGAAACTCTAAAATACTATCTCCCATAAATTCTAGTTTTTCATTACTCTCAATTTTTCGTTCATTTGCAAATGAAGTATGTGTTAAAGCTTTTTTTAATAACTTTTTATTTTTAAAAGTATATCCTATACTCTTTTCTAAAATTTCTAAATTCATAATAACCTCCACGTATATTATACATCAAAAAAAGAAAGGTGTAAATATTTCTTATCCCTTTCTTTTTTAGCATTTTAATTTTATTAAAGAACTATGCTACATGGTCTTTTATATATTCAACAACATCAGAAACAGCTACAACTTTCTCTGCATCTGAGTCTGGAATTTCTATATCAAATTCTTCTTCTAATGCCATTATTAATTCAACTATATCTAAAGAATCTGCTCCAAGGTCGTCTATAAAAGATGCTTCCATAGTAACAGATGTTTCACTAACACCTAATTGTTCTACTATGATTTTTTTAACTTTCTCAAAAACTTCTTCTGAACTCATTATAGATTCACCCCCTTTAAATTATTACTATACGCCTTTTCTAACAATAATACATATACGTTTAATTGTCAATAGTTTTATAAAATTTTATTGATTTTGTTTTTCAAATTCTTCTATTAATTTATCAACTGCCCTATTCTCAACAAATTGTTCTGCTTGCTTTATAGTAAATTCAAATAATTTTTCATCACTACTTCCATGTGCCTTAACCACAGGTTTTTTTACACCTAAGAATAGTGCTCCACCATATTCTTTATAATCTACTGTTTTCGCAAATCTTTTTATTGCTGGTAAAGCTGGAAGTGCTGCTATTTTTGAAACAATATTCTTTTTTAAACTTTCTGTTAATGTTCTTTTTACAAATTTTCCTAAACCTTCTACAGATTTTAAGAATATGTTTCCAGTAAATCCATCGGTAACAACAATATCTATTTTTCCAGAAAAAGCATCTCTACCTTCTACATTTCCAATAAAGTTAATATTTAATTCTTCTGCTTTTTCTTTGATTAGAGCATAAGCTTCTTTGGTAAGTTCATTTCCTTTTGTCTCTTCTGTTCCAATATTTAATAATCCAACAACAGGATTTTCTACTTTTAATGTTGTTTTTAAGTATATACTTGACATCTGTGCAAATTGAAGTAAATTGATTGGTTTACAGTTTGTATTTGAACCACAGTCCATTAATACCAACCTACTTTTATATGCAGGTAAAATACCAGCTAATGCAGGTCTATCAACACCTTTAATTCTTCCAACTAATAATGTGGCTCCTGTAAGAAGTGCTCCTGAATTTCCAGCTGATATAAATACATCTCCCTTACCTTCTTTTAATAAATTAAATCCAACAACCATAGAAGAATCTTTTTTATGTTTTATAGCTTGTGTTGGAATATCTTCCATTTCTATTACTTCAGTTGTATGATGTATTTTTAATTTTGGAGATATTTGAGATATATCATCTTTTCCATAAAACTCCTTAATTTTTTTGTTTATAATGTCTTTATTTCCAACAAGAACTACATCTGCTTTTACTTCATTTATTGCCTTTACTGCACCCTTTATGTTTGCATCTGGTGCATTATCTCCTCCCATTGCGTCTAACAATATTACCATTTAGCTCTTCTCCTTTTTCTTTATACAATATATATTTGTATTTTATTATTTTATAACTTAAATTCTATAATGTCAATTGTTAAGTAATAAAAGTTTATTATATTTTATAATATTCACTAAAATCCTTGATATTCCTGCATTTTTTAATTATACTTATTGGTCAGATTGTGTACAATAGATCAAAAAAAGAGCAATAAACTTGCTCTTTTTTTTGTTAAAAGTTTTGTTAAACTTTAATATTTATTATTCGATAACTTCTGATACTACACCAGAACCAACTGTTCTACCACCTTCACGGATAGCGAATCTTAGTCCTTTTTCAATAGCGATTGGTGTAATAAGTTCAACAGTCATATCGATATTGTCTCCTGGCATAACCATTTCTGTTCCAGCAGCTAATTCAATAACACCTGTAACGTCTGTTGTTCTGAAATAGAATTGTGGTCTATATCCATTGAAGAATGGTGTATGACGTCCACCTTCTTCTTTTGTTAGAACGTAAACTTGTGCTTTGAATTTTGTATGTGGATGAATTGTTCCTGGTTTTGCTAAAACTTGACCTCTTTCGATTTCTTCTCTTTGAATTCCTCTTAGAAGAACACCGATGTTGTCTCCAGCTTCAGCTTGATCTAATAATTTTCTGAACATTTCTACACCAGTAACAACTGTTTTCTTAGATTCTTTAGAAAGACCAACTATTTCAACTTCGTCTTGAAGTTTAACTGTTCCTCTTTCTACTCTACCAGTTGCAACTGTTCCTCTACCTGTAATTGTGAATACGTCTTCAACAGGCATTAAGAATGGTTGATCTACTGGTCTTTCTGGAGTTGGTATATAACTATCAACTGCATCCATTAATTCTTTTATTGGAGCATATACAGGATCGTTAGGATCTGTTGAATTGCTCTCTAATACTTTTAATGATGATCCTTTGATAACTGGAATTTCATCACCTGGGAAGTCATAGCTTGAAAGTAAGTCTCTAACTTCCATTTCTACTAATTCTAATAATTCTGGATCGTCAACCATATCGCATTTATTTAAGTAAACAACGATATATTTAACACCAACTTGTCTAGCAAGTAATATATGCTCTCTTGTTTGAGGCATTGGTCCATCAGCTGCAGAAACAACTAATATAGCACCATCCATTTGAGCAGCACCTGTAATCATGTTCTTTACATAGTCTGCGTGTCCTGGACAGTCAACGTGAGCATAATGTCTCTTGTCTGTTTCATACTCAACGTGAGCTGTATTAATAGTAATTCCTCTTTCTCTCTCCTCTGGAGCGCTGTCTATTTGATCATAAGCTTCATATTTAGCTTTTCCTAAAAGTCCTAAATATTTTGTAATAGCAGCTGTTGTTGTTGTTTTACCATGGTCAACGTGACCAATTGTACCAATATTAACGTGTGGTTTTGTTCTTTCAAATTTTGCTTTAGCCATTTAATTTTCCTCCTTATTTAATTAAACTATATATTTTTAAATATTAAAATCTTTTTTGCATTTACATTTTATAATATTTTTCTATTAAAATCAAGTATTTTAATAGATTTTATGCAATTTAGTCTTTTTTAGATCTGCTTGCTACTATTGCATCTAAAACTGATTTTGGAACTTCTTCATAATGAGATGGTTCCATAGAATATGTTCCTCTACCTTGTGTTTTAGAACGTAAGTCTGTTGCATAACCAAACATTTCAGATAACGGAATAAAGCTTCTTATAATTTGGTTACCCATTCTAGCTTCCATTCCTTCCATTCTTCCACGTCTAGAGTTTACATCTCCAATAACATCTCCCATGTATTCTTCTGGAACTGTTATTTCTACTCTCATAATTGGCTCTAATATAACAGATTTTGCTTGACGACATCCTTCTTTAAATGCCATAGAAGCAGCAATTTTGAATGCCATTTCTGAAGAGTCTACCTCGTGGTAAGATCCATCTACTAATGTAGCTTTAAAGTCTATAACAGGGTATCCTGCAAGTACACCGCTTTCAGCAGCTTCTCTTACACCTTCTTCAATTGGTTTTATATATTCCTTTGGAACAACACCTCCAACGATTTTGCTCTCAAATTCTATACCTTTTCCTGGCTCTAATGGTTCCATTTCTAACCAAACATCACCATATTGTCCACGACCACCAGATTGACGGATAAATTTACCTTGTACTTTAACTTTATTTCTAATTGTCTCTTTGTAAGAAACTTGTGGTTTTCCAACACTACATTCTACTTTAAATTCTCTCTTTAATCTATCAACTATAATGTCTAAGTGTAATTCACCCATTCCAGCTATAATTGTTTGACCAGTTTCATGATCCGTCCATGTTTTAAATGTTGGATCTTCTTCAGCAAGTTTTGCTAAAGCAATTCCCATTTTCTCGCTATTTGCTTTATCTTTTGGCTCAATAGCTATGTCTATAACTGGCTCTGGGAATTCCATTGATTCAAGTATAACAGGATGATTCATATCACATAAAGTATCACCTGTTGATACTTCTTTTAATCCTACTGCTGCTGCAATATCTCCAGCATAAACTTTATCTATATCTTGTCTGTGATTTGCATGCATTAATAGAATTCTTCCCATTCTATCTTTTTTATCTTTATTTGCATTTAATATTGTAGATCCTGCTTCTAATGTTCCAGAATATACTCTAAAGAAACATAATTTTCCAACAAATGGATCTGTAGCTATTTTAAATGCTAATGCTGCAAAAGGTTCATTGTCGTCAGTTTTTCTTTCAACTTCATTACCCTCTGGATCAACACCTTTTATATTTGGTATGTCTAAAGGTGATGGCATATAGTCTACTATAGCATTCAATAATTCTTGTACACCTTTGTTTTTGTATGAAGATCCACAAACGACTGGTACTAATTTATTTGCTATAGTTCCTATTCTTAAACCTTTTTTAATTTCTTCTTCAGATAGTTCTCCACCATCTAAATATTTCATCATTAATTCATCATCTTGTTCTGCTGCAGCTTCTATCATTTTAGATCTATATTCTTCTGCTAATTCTTTTAGATCTGCTGGTATTTCACCTTCTTCAATAACTTTTCCTAAGTCATCTTTATGAATAAAAGCTTTCATTTTAATTAGATCTACTATTCCTAAGAAATGATCTTCTGCACCTATTGGTAATTGAATTGGAACAGGATTTGTATTTAATCTAGTTTTCATTTGCTCTACAGCATTTAAGAAATTAGCTCCTGTTATATCCATTTTATTTACATAAGCCATTCTTGGAACTTGGTATTTATCAGCTTGTCTCCAAACTGTTTCAGATTGTGGTTGAACACCATCTTTTGCAGAGAAAACACAAACAGAACCATCAAGAACTCTTAAAGATCTTTCAACTTCTACAGTAAAGTCAACGTGTCCTGGTGTATCAATTATATTGATTCTATGATTCAACCATTGGCAAGTTGTAGCTGCTGAAGTAATTGTTATACCTCTTTCTTGCTCTTGAACCATCCAGTCCATAGTAGCTGCACCTTCATGAACTTCTCCAATTTTGTGTGTTCTTCCTGTATAGAAAAGTATTCTCTCTGTTGTAGTTGTTTTACCAGCATCTATATGAGCCATTATTCCTATATTTCTTGTTCTCTCTAAAGGAAACTCTCTTCCAGCCATGTCTTATCCTCCTTTTAATTTTATTAAATTTTAGTCAAAAGCGAGTACTACTAGGAAAGCTAGCTAAAAATTTTGAGATGATGCGAGTGCATATCAAGAAATTTTTAAGCGACGCTTGACAACGTAGGACGAAGCTTTTTACCAAAATTTTAGAATTTGTAATGAGCAAATGCTCTATTAGCTTCTGCCATTCTATGCATATCTTCTTTTTTCTTAAATGCTCCACCATTTCCTGCTACAGCATCTATTATTTCATTAGCTAATTTTTCAGCCATAGTTTTTTCATGTCTATTTCTAGCATAAACAACTAACCATCTCAAACCTAAAGTTTGTCTTCTTTCTGGTCTAATTTCTATTGGAACTTGATATGTAGCTCCACCAATTCTTCTTGCTTTAACTTCAAGAACTGGCATTACATTTTCAAGTGCTGCTTCAAATACTTCTAATGGATCTTTTTGCTCTTTCTCTTTTATTATATCAAATGCATCATATACAATTGATTGAGCAACTGTTTTTTTACCATCTAACATAACATTGTTTATTAACTTTGTAACAACTTTGCTATTGTAAATTGGATCTGGTAAAACTTCTCTTTTTGCTATATGTCCTTTTCTTGGCACTATTCTTCACTCCTTTTCTAGATATTAAAATAATATTTTTATCTTAAAATCTCAAATTTGTTGATATTTATACAAAATACCTAAAGTTACTCTGGGAATTTTCTTCCCCGCATAGTGCTATATATTCTATTATAAATTTAAGTACCTTAAATTAGTAATTTCATATATGCACCATTAACCTAAAAAACGGTTTTTAAATTTGAATTCGAAGCAAGTATAACGAGGCAACCGAACTAATTTTTTTGAGACTATACGTTTGTATGTCGAAAAAAAATTATGTGAAGGTTAACAAAGTTAGACGTAGCTTATTATTCAGATTTCTGTAAAATAAAGCAAAAGTGGTATATTGCTAGGAAAGCAAATAAATTTTTTTGAGATAATACGTTTGTATATCGAAAAAAAATTTATGCAGCTTGACAACGCAAGATGCCGCTTTTCATTTATTTTACTATTTTTTAGGTTTCTTAGCTCCATACTTAGAACGACCTTGCATTCTATCTTTTACACCTGCTGTATCTAATGTTCCTCTAATTATATGGTATCTTACACCTGGAAGATCTTTTACTCTTCCTCCTCTTATTAAAACAACACTGTGTTCTTGTAAGTTGTGTCCTATACCTGGAATATATGAAGTTACTTCATATCCATTAGAAAGTCTAACTCTGGCAACTTTTCTTAATGCTGAGTTTGGTTTCTTTGGTGTTACTGTTTTTACTACTGTACAAACACCTCTTTTTTGTGGTGATCTTTTATTTGTAACTCTTTTATTCATAGAGTTATAACCATGTTGTAAAGCTGGTGCTGTAGATTTTGTAGCTGATGTTTTTCTTCCTTTTCTTACTAATTGATTAATTGTTGGCACTTAAATTTCACCTCTTTTCTAAAAATAATAAACCGTCAGTATAAGCAATTTTATACTAACGGTAATATTTTATCATTTTTTTACAGTTAAGTCAATATGTAACAACTATTTTTCTGCTTCTTCTGCTCTTTCATTATTTCCTGAAATTTCAAAATTTTCTTTGGTTTTATTTAGATCTTCATATCCTCTTAATTCTCTCTTTTCTTTATCTGATAAATTCATTTCTTGACTAAACTTCTCAAAATCAAAATTCTTATCTTTTCTTTTGTTATTATATGTTGAATATATATCCATTTCTCTTGCTGTTAATACTGTTGACTTATAAAAGTTTCTTTTAGTTTTATGTGCTTTTTCATATCCTTGTAAGCTTTCTATTTCTTCTTGTGACAAATTCATATCTTTGCAAAAATCTTCAAAGTTAAACCCTTCTTCATTATATAAACTTTTATATGTCTCCTTAATCATTTTGTCTCTTGATGGTAATTCCTGTGTCTTTTCTAACTTTCCATCTGTAAGAAGATTTTGTTTAAACTTACCTAATAATGCTGTAATTCTTCCCATTGGTCTTATATAAGTTGCAATTCCATTTTTTTCACTTAATTTAGCTGTTCTTTTTAATAGTTTCTTTGCTTTGTTGTTTAATTTAGCTGTTCTTAAATTAGTTAAATTGTATTCTATTTTTATGTCACAATTTTCTGGATATGCCTTTCTATTTTCTATATTGTAAAAGTATTGCTTTAGAAGTTCTGTTCCATATTCTTTATCTCTTCTATTTAAAATTCTAACTATCTCTATATCTATATTTTTTAAATATTTATTGCTAAATTTATTTTTTAGAAAGGCTTTTTCTTTTCTAGACATTTTTCTTGGTTTTACAGTTTCTACAAAATATTTAAGTTTGTCTTCTTTACCTTCACCTTCAATACTATATTGCACTCTTCCATTAATTATTCTGCAATATATTTCATCCACTTTATCAAATTTTTCAGAATTGTCTAACTTTTCTAAACTATAGATGTCGTATTTAGTTCCTTCTCCAACTCTAACTGTTTCTTGTACTTTTGGTTTAATTCCTTCATCGCCATTAACTTTTTGTTGTGGTTTTTCAGTTACTTTTGGTTCAATTTTTTGCTCAACTTTTGGCTCATTCTTTGGTCCTTCTTTGCTATCAGCTACCTTATCTTTTTCATTATTTTCTTTTCCAGGGTCATTTTCGTTTTGTTTCTCTGCTAAATCTTTGTCAGTTCGCTCTGATTTAGTAGTTTTCTCTTCTGGAATAATAGTTTTACTTTCTGCTTCTTTTTCTTGCTTGCTTTCTTCATATTCTTTAAATTTTCTTTTTATATCATATTTATCATACAAAGCATTAACTTTAACTGATTTTTCAAGGATTTCTCTTTTAAGTCTTAATGCTGTACTTTTGATTTCTGACATAGAAGATTGTATTTTTTCTAAATCTCTTTCATATTCTTGTTGTTCTCTTGTTGGAACTAATTTTCCATTAATGTTATCATACTTTCCTTCTAAAGCTTTTATAGCATCTATACAATCTTTTTGTTCTTTAACTAATTTATTATATTTTGTTTTTAGTTCTTTGCTTTCATATAACTCTATTAATTTATTAATCTCTTTTACTTCAGCAACTTCTTGTTCTTTAGATTCTAATTCTTCTTGAACTTTTTTTAAGTCACCTTGAATTTGTTTATTTATAATCCCATTATTTTTATATCCATACTCATCAAATTCATTTTGTAATTGTTCTTCATCTTTTTTTAAGCTCTCTATGCCTTTCTCAATTTCTTTAATTAAGAATTCGTTCAATTTTTCCTCCATTTTTAACCTCCTAAAATCCCTTTTTATCTTCTTATGGTTTCCATAATATATAGTATATCAAATTTTTATCTCATTTTCAAGTTTTATGTCTACTTTATGTTATATTATCTCTAGTTTATTTTAACAATAGCTTTAGCTAAAATCAACATTTTCCATCATTTTAATACAATCGTAACAAAATTGTAATATTATTGTAATATTCGGGAATTTGACAGTTAATTAAATACAAAATCGATATAAGCATTGAAAGTGCTTAATTTTTTTGTCAAATTTTCC
>CALXPY010000033.1 GCA_944390395.1 uncultured Clostridia bacterium
GAGTTTTTCTTACAACTGTCTACTGTTCATTTACTTTTTTATTAAATTTTTGTTGCATTTCAAATGAAACTTTTAGTCTACTTTTTTAGCTTATTTTCTATATTTAATTTTTTACACTATTAACAAATCCTTCTAAATCTTTCGCTATAGCATTTAAACCATCGGTTCCATTCGAGGCTATTCCTTCAGGATTTGTTCTTGTAGCATATTCATAACAAGCATTACTATCACTATCTATTATTGCTACTAATTGCTCATAATTTTTAGAATTCTCATCTGTATAAGCAGCTTGTACTAAAGTTGGTGTTCCATTTCCATCAAAAGTGTATCTTCCTAATTGTATATCACTATAATTTGTTTTACTTGCATCTTTATATACCCTTCCTACTGGTATCCACACAAATTGATTCCCATCTTTGTCTTGCACTACTATTCCTTCTGGTACTGTTGTTCCTTCTTCTTCTACTACTTCAAATCCTTTTGGAATTGTTACTTTATTTCCACATTCATCTTCTACTTGTATTGTTTCATCTTGCATCCCTGTTGTATCATCTAATTTTGGTGGTTCTGGATCTGGTATTGTATTTTCTTCTGGTATTTCTATATTACTATTCCATTCTGAATTCATTATTTCATTTAACTCTTCTAACAAATCATTTAATTCTGCTTGATCATTCGCTACTGCATTATTCATTGCATTTGCTGCTTCTTTTGCTTTATTTATTATTCCATTCTCACTAAACACTGCATCAATTGTAACCCCTGCTAGTATTAAGATAACAATTATTGTCACTGCTAATGCTATTAATGTTATACCTCTTTTTTCTTTTATACTCTTCATAACTTCTATTTCTCCTCTTCCTTTTTTATTTTTAATTTATTCCCCAAATAGTGATAATATCTTTTTTCTTGCTCGTCCCAACTCTTAAGAATATGTATAAAATTTTGTTTATTTCATTATTTATAAATTCAAAATGCACTTTACAAAATTTTAACATCTTCTAAATAGTCGGTCCCCACACGTAGCTCGCTTCGAAAAAAATATTATCACTATTGTGAAATTCTAATTCCTGCCTTTTCCATCTTTTTACTCTTTGTAATACTTATTGAGAAGCGTGTTATATATATTATTTGAAAAAACATGAGTCGACAGCCCTTTGAGGCGGGGGTGTGACCCGTGAGCTTGGAGACCGTGTTTTTGAAAATAATATATATAACTTAGCTTCTATAAAAATTTAATAAAGAGAATATATACTTTCAAATATATCCACTAGTAAATTTTTTTGAAAAAAGTACACAAAAAGAACGCATCTTTCTTTCAAGATACGTTCTGTATTTTACATAATATATTTTGATTTTTTGTACAGAAACTAAACCTGTTTTATTCTTTAAAACATAGCTCTCTCTCTCTCTCTCTCTCTACAACGGCAACGCTTTCAGCTTTCATGTTTGTTTTCTCCTTTATTAAATTTTTGTTGCATTTCAAATGAAACTTTTAGGACATTTTTAGCAGCATATTTTTTGTTCATTATTTAACTATCTATTTGAAATTTACTTTCACAATATATAATAAAATGATAATAGCGAACTATTTTTAAGTCCGCTATTACTATTTTTTTAATATCATATTCTAGAAATATCTTTTTAATAATCCGTCGAATCCTCTTCCATGTCTTGCTTCATCTTTGCACATTTCATGTACTGTATCATGTATTGCATCATATCCTAATTCTTTTGCCCTTGTTGCTAATTCTTTTTTACCCATACATGCTCCATGCTCTGCTTCTGCTCTTAACATTAAGTTTTTCTTTGTATCTGGATATACTAATTCTCCTAATAATTCTGCAAATTTTGCAGCATGTTCTGCTTCTTCTAAAGCATATCTTTTAAATGCTTCTGCTACTTCTGGATAGCCATCTCTATCTGCTTGTCTACTCATTGCTATGTACATACCTACTTCTGTACATTCTCCCATAAAGTTGTCTCTTAATCCTTTTACTACTTCTTCATCTAGTCCTTGTGCAACACCTATTTTGTGTTCATCTGCATAATTTTTATCTCCATTATCTTCTTTTAATTCAAATTTATCTTTAGAAGCTCCACATTGTGGACATTTTTCTGGTGCCTCTTCACCAAAGTGGATATAACCACATACTTTACATACATATGCTTTCATTAAAAATACCTCCTTAAATTATTTTATTGCTACAGTTTTTACATATTCCTGTAACAAATATTTCAGATGTTAAAAATTTTGCATCTGATTTTTTCACTAATTCTTTTATCTCATTATCAATATCATTTATTCTTTCTTTTTTTAAGAATAGATCTTCTATTTCTCCACATTTTTCACATTCAAAGTGTATATGTGGCATAGTATTTCCATCATATCTATCTGCCCCATATATTTTTGATTTTAACTTGTTTATTTTACCTTCTTCACATAAGGTAGATAAGTTTCTATATACTGTGGCTATTCCTATTTCTGGCATTTTATCTTTTAAATCTCTATACAATGTTTCGGCTGTTGGATGATCTGTTCTGTTTTTTAATGAGTCTAAAATTAATTCTCTTTGTTTACTGTATTTTTTCATTTTTACCCTTTCTTGATAATGATTATCATTATTCTATACTTAATTTTGAAAAAAATCAAGAGTTTTTTTAATTTTTTGTATTTTTTTATCTTTTTTTGTGATATACTATAAATGTTATTTAATGTGTAATGAAAGGATGATATTTATGAATTTAAATAGATGTAGTCGTTGTGGATGTTTTTTTAATTCTAATAATAATGTTTGCCCTAATTGTGAGCAAAAAGATTTAAGCGAAATGTCAACCTTAAGAAACTTTATTGAAGAAAATGGCAATGCTTCAATAGAAAATATTTCATTTTCAACAGGTATTTCTGAAAAAAATTTAAATAGATATTTAAAATATGATGAATTTTCTTCAATTAATGCAGAATCAAATACTCAAGGTAATTTGTCAATTAATTTATAAAATGCAGGTGGTTTACCTGCATTTTTCTATTCCTTTATTATTTTTATAATACTTCTATTTTTTTCTGTTTTAGCATCTACTATTTTATATGTTTCTAAAACTTTCTTTTTTGCTTCTTCTAACTTTTCTAAACTATTAGCATGTATAAATGCTAAAGTCTCACCTTTATTAACTACATCTCCTACCTTTTTGTTTAAGACAATTCCTACACTTTTATCTATACTATCTTCTTTTTTGATTCTTCCTGCTCCTAAATGCATACATATTTTTCCTATTTCCTCTGCATTTAGTTTTTGTACGTATCCATTATTTAAACTTTGAACTGGTTCAATATATTTTGCTTTTTCAAATTTATCTATATCTTTTATATAACTTATGTCTCCACCTTGATTTTGAACTAATTCTTCAAATTTTTGCAATCCTTCCCCATTATTTATTTTTTCTAATATTTTCTTTTTGTTATCTTCTATGTTTTCACCTTTGCCTGCTAATTTTATCATATAACTTCCTAATTCTAGTACCACATCTTTTACATCGTCTTCCATTTCTCCATTTAAAGCCTGAATAGCTTCTTTAACTTCTAAGATGTTTCCTATTGCTTTTCCTAACGGTTCATCCATATTAGTTATTATACATACAGTTTCTTTATTAGCAAGTTTTCCAATTTTGTTCATCATTTCTGATAACTTAATTGCATCAGTTTCGTTTTTCATAAAAGCTCCGCTTCCACAAGTTACATCTAATACAATTTTATCTGCTCCTGCGGCTATCTTTTTACTCATAATACTTGATGCAATTAGTCCTATATTTTCTACACAAGCTATACTATCTCTTAATGCATATATCTTTTTATCTGCTGGTGCTAAATTCAAAGTTTGACCTATTAAGCTAATATTCTTTTCTTTTACATTGTTTATAAATTCTTTTATATCTATGTCTGTTTTATATCCTGGTATTGATTCTAGTTTGTCTATAGTTCCTCCAGTAAAGCCAAGTCCTCTTCCTGACATTTTAGCTACAGGAATACCTAAAGAAGCAACAAGTGGTGCTAAAATTAATGTAACTTTATCTCCAACTCCTCCTGTGCTATGCTTATCTACAACAGTACCTATTGAAGACAAATCCAGAACATCTCCTGAATTTGCCATTGCTAAAGTTAAATTTGTTATTTCTTCTTCATCTATTTTATTAATATATATCGCCATAATTAAGGCTGCTGCTTGATAATCTGCAATACTTCCATCTACATATTTAGTTATAAAAAAATTTATTTCTTCTTTAGTTAATTTATATCCATCTCTTTTCTTTGCTATTATCTCTTGTATATCCAAATACATCACTCTTTCTATATAAAATTTTTAGTAAAGCTTCTTCTATGTAAAGGACAAAGTCCATATTCTTTTATAGCATCAATATGCATTTTGGTGCCATATCCTTTATGTTTAGCAAATCCGTATTGAGGATAAACTTCATCCCACTGCCTCATTATTCTATCTCTTGTTACTTTTGCAATAATTGAAGCTGCTGCTATAGAATAACTTAAGCTATCACCATGTATTATAGATTTATATGGAATTCCATCTGTATCTATTTTTGTTAGAGCATCTACTAGAATTACTTTTGGCTTTTCATTTAATTTATTTTCCACTTCTTTAATACACATTGTTAAACCTTTTTTAGTAGCATTTAATATATTTATTTCATCTATTTCATTTTGATCTATAATAGCCACTCCATAAGCCACTGCTTCTTCTATAATTTGCTCATATATCTTCTCGCGTTTCTTTTCTGATATTTTTTTTGAATCATTTACACCTTCTATCATTGAATCTGGTTTCATCATTGCACAAGCGACAACCACAGGTCCTGCTAAAGGCCCTCTTCCTGCTTCATCTATTCCACATACTGTTAATATCCCTTGTTTATAAAATTTTTCTTCTTCTTTTTTTAGTTCTTTTAATCTTTCAATTTCTTTTTCTTTCATTTTTAGTTTTTCCTTTCTCAAGGCAATCACTTATTACCAATTTCTATTCATAACTCAATTTTTCTATATCAGATAATTTATAATATGTATTACCATCTGTGTGTAGAAAACCTGATGTATATATAACTTCATTTGTTTTATAATCTACAATACATAAATTGTTATCTTCTAATTGAACTTGATCTATTTCTAGCTCTCCTAAATCTTCTTGATTCAATACATAATAATTATTCTTTTTAGACTCAATATCAATTATATCTTTTTCTAAAAATTCTTTTATTGTATTATTATCTTCCATATCAGAAATTTTAGTACCTACTAGTACATTTTCTTTTTTCTCTAAAGTTTGTTCATTACTAACATTTTTAACTTTTGCTTGTATAAGAAGCATATCTGTTTTTACGTTTTCCAAATCTGCCTTCCACTGCTCTATTCTAAAAAAGTAAATTGCTCCAAATACTAAAATTGCTATCAAAATAATTAAAAATACCATTCCTATATACGTTAATCCTTTTTCCTCTTTCATAAATTCCTCCATTTTTTTGTAATATATATTATATATTGATATCTCTAATTTTTCAATAGTTAAATTTATACAGTTTTTTCACATTTTTTTCACAAATATATTGTATTATTTAATTAATTTGGATAATATATAAATAAGTTTTTTTGGAGGTAATTTGTAATGGAAGAAAATAATAACAATGTTAATAATGAATTTAAGAATGTGGAAAACAATAATTCTTCTAATTCGGCTTATAAAGCTTTTAAAAATAGCGAAAAGAAAGCAAATGGCACAAGTGTTGGAAAAGCTGTTGTATTACCATTTGTTTGTGGAGTATTAGGTACTGTTGCTGTCTTAGGTACTTGCTTAACAGTTCCTCCTATTAAACAATCTATTTTAAATAGTTTAATTGGAACTTCTAACAGCCAAAATTCTGACAGCACTAATCTTAACAATTTAAATACTCAGCAAGTTTCTTTATTAGATTTTTCTGAAACAGGTATTGGTGTAGCGAATAAAGTAAAGCCTTCTATTGTTGGTATTACTGTAGAGTTTTCTGTAAATTCTATATTTTATAATAGTTCAGGAACTGCAAAAGCTTCTGGTTCTGGAATTATAATTAGTGAAGATGGTTATATACTAACAAACAATCATATTGTAAGTTCTACATCTGAATCTAATAACGCATTCTATGAAGTAGGAAAGGCAAATAAAGTTACTGTAAAATTATATAATGATGATACAGAATACGAAGCTCAAATTATTGGAACAGATAGTCAAACAGATTTAGCTGTAATTAAAATAGATAAAACAGGACTTACTCCTGCAGAATTAGGTGATTCTGATTCAGTACAGGTAGGAGAATTTGCTATGGCTATAGGTAATCCTCTAGGTCTTGATAATAGTGTTACTGCTGGTATTGTTAGTGCCGTAAACAGAGAAGTAACTGATTCTGACGGAAATAAATACTTGGCTATTCAAACAGATGCTGCAATAAATGCAGGAAATAGTGGCGGTGCTTTAGTAAATAGTCAAGGTCAAGTTATAGGTGTAAATACATTAAAATTATCTGGTGAAGACGTTGAAGGTGTAGGCTTTGCAATTCCAATCAATTCTACAAAAGAAATTTATGAACAATTAATTCAATATAATAAAGTTAAAAGACCTTATATAGGAATAGGCGGTATAGATTTAGATGAAGAAACTGCTAAAAAGAATAATTTAGTTGTAGGTATTTATATAAAGACGATAGAAGACTTTTCTGCTGCTGAAAAAGCAGGTCTAAGGATTGGAGATGTAATAATAGAAGCAGATGGTCAAAAAATTACTACAATGGATGAATTGAATGAAATAAAAAATAGTAAATCTATTGGAGATACAATAAAATTAAAAGTATATAGAAATGGTAATGAAAAAGAAGTAACTGTAACCCTTCAAGAGCAACCTTAAATTTTGCAATAATATCACAATTAGTTCACACAATGTTCAAAATTAATTGTTATATTATATATGTAGTCAATAATTAATATGTTACTCCGTTATTGACTATATAAATCGAAACATCCCCTTTTATTTTCTAAAAAGCAACCATATAGAATGGTTGCTTTCCTTTTTATTTAATTACTTTTATTCAGCTTATTATTCATTATATAAATAATTTTGTGGGTCTACCTGTTCATCATTTACTCTAATTTCAAAATGTAAATGTGGTCCTGTTGAATTTCCTGTAGAACCAACCGCTGCTATTGTGTCACCTGCTTTTACTTTTTCTCCAACTTCTCCATAAAGCTCACTACAATGTCCATAATATGTTACTACTCCATTGCCATGAGAAATTATTATTAAATTTCCATAGCTTCCTCTATATTCAGAACATATTATTTCTCCATCTGCTGCCGCTTTTATTTCTGTTCCTGTAGGTGCCGCAACATCTAATCCTGTGTGAGCATAACTTCTTATGCTTTCTCTACTACCAAATCTTGATGTTATTACTCCTGATATTGGTGTACAAGCTAGATATATTCCTTCTACTGAACTATCTTCAATCTCTTGTAATTCGTCTGAAATTTCATTCTCAGCTGTTTTTATATCTGTCACTTCATATTCTTCTTTATCCTTTGTATATAGTTCCTGTATTCCTATTTTAAAGTCTACACTATCACTATATTCTTCTTCTAAATCATCAACTATTTTTTCTGCATCCTCTAATGAAGAAACTATAGATCTTTGTTCACCATCTAGTAGTACTGCATACATTTTATATGTTACTTCTGAAGTACTTTTTAATTCTTGTAATACCTCTTCCTCATTTATTTCAATACTTTTACTTACAAATTGAAAATTATATTGAGGTTCTTCTGTCATTTCTACAAAAGCTATATTACTTCCTTCCTGATTTATAATTTCTTTTTCTATTCTTTCTTCAAATGAGGTTTTGTTTTCTACATAGCCTATTTCTTTTCCTGATATGCTTACGCTATATACTAAGTCATATTTCATTAATATTATCGTTATTATTATAAACAGAGCTATCGCAATTAGACTTATGAGCCTAAAAACTTCTTTTGTGTAATGCTTTAACCTCTTGTTTAAAATATAAATTCACACTCCTTTTTTGTGACACGACTAAGATTAATTATACTACATATTCTATGTAATTTCAAATAAGTTATACTATCATTTCACAAAAATACCAAATTTATATAGTAATAAAAGTTAATTTTTTACACTTTTTACTTCAATTGCTCTTTTTTCCTCCATTTTCCTCTCATTTTCTCCAATTTATGTTTACTTATATATCCTTTTTATATGGTTTATAGCATTTTTTTCTATTCTTGATACTTGTGCTTGAGAAATCCCCAATTCTTCTGCAACTTCCATTTGAGTTCTACCTTCAAAAAATCTTTTAGAAATTATATTTTTTTCTTTTGCGTTTAACTTTTTCATAGCTTCAGCTAATGTTATATTTATAGCCCAATTTTCATCTAAAGCTTTCTTATCACTTATTTGATCAATTAAATAAATATTATTATCAGAATTGTCATTATTGCTAGGTTCTTGTAAAGAAACTGGCTCTTGTATAGCATCTAAACACATTACTATTTCTTCCCTATCTACATTTAATTCTTTTGCTATTTCTTCTACACTGGCTTCTCTAGATTCTTCTCTACTTATTCTATCTCTTATCATTATAGCTCTATAAGCCATATCTCTTACTGATCTACTTACTCTAATACTATTATTATCTCTTAAATATCTCCTTATCTCACCGTGCTATCATAGGAACTGCATAAGTAGAGAATTGTACATTTTGATCTATATCAAAGTTGTCCATTGCTTTAATTAATCCAACGCATCCAATTTGAAATAAATCATCCATATTTTCTCCTCTACCATAAAATCTTTTTATTACACTTAATACTAATCTTAAATTTCCATTTATAAATGTTTTTCTTGCTTCAGCGTCACCTTTTTTTATTTTTACAATAAGTTCTTCCTTCTCTTTCGTTGTAAGAAGTGGCAATTTTGATGTATCTACGCCACATATTTCGACCTTATTTACCAAATAAAAAAACCTCCTTAGAAGTAATGTTATTTACATTATTTCCAAAGAGTTTTGTTTTTATACACACAATAATTAATCTATTTAAATTTTAGATCATAAAAAAACATTTTAATTCTTCTTTTTAATCTTGAAAAAGCACTTTCTTTGTATAATATTAAAGCTTTTTTTACCTCTTTACGATCTTGTACTATCCTAAATTTTTTTCCTTCTTCATCTATTTCTTTTATTTCATCTTGTTTACTATCTTCTACATTTTGTATTTCTTTATCTATATTATTATCTTTCATTTGTTTTCCTCTTTTTTACTTTTTCTTAAATTATATTATAACAAATTTAATTAATCAAGATTTTTATTAAAAATTAATAATCCTTAATAATTTATCCTGTTTTACTCATTATTTCTTTTTTCATTTTATTTATTATCTTTTTTTCTAATCTAGATATGTAACTTTGTGATATGCCTAGCATATCTGCAACTTCTTTTTGTGTTTTTTCATTTCCACTTATAAATCCAAATCTAAGCTCCATTATATTTCTTTCTCTATTACTTAATTTTTCTATAGATGCTTTTAACAATTTTTTATCTACTTCGTCTTCAATTCTTCTAGAAGTCACATCTGAATCTGTCCCCAATATATCTGATAAAAGTAATTCATTTCCATCTCCATCTTGATTTAGTGGTTCATCAATTGATACTTCGCCCTTTATTTTATTACTTCTTCTTAAATACATTAATATTTCATTTTCTATACATCTAGAAGCATAAGTTGCAAGTTTAATATTCTTATCTGTATTAAATGTATTTATTGATTTCATTAATCCTATAGTTCCTATTGATATTAAATCTTCTAATCCAATACCAGTATTTTCGAATTTTTTTGCCAAATATACAACTAATCTTAAGTTTCTTTCTACTAATACTTGCCTTATGCTTTCATCTCCATTAGCTAATTTTTGGAGCATTTCCTCTTCTTCTTCAGAAGTGAGTGGAGGCGGTAAATTTTGATTTCCTCCAATATAGTATATAGGTAGATCTTCAATTTCGTTCTTCCCCAAATATCTAACATATAATGTATTAATATTAGACTTTAAGATTTGTAGTATGTTCATTTTTTTCACTCCCTTCTAGTATATCAAGACCAATTAAAGCGGAATAAGAATTGTTTTTACTAAATTTTTTATCAAAAACTCCCACTATAATATTTTTTACTGTTTCAATTTCATCGTCCATTACAATTTTTATTTCATCTGCTTTGAATCCTAACATTAATCCATTTTGTTTTCCAATAGAATTAAAAGGAATTATCTTTAGTCTTGACATATAATTCTGCTCATTTAAACTTATTATATTTTCTTCATCACCTCCTATAATTTTATTAATATTATCTAAAATTTTATTAGGTAATAATTCATATAATTTTTCCTTTTCTACCACTATTACAGGAGTTTTAGTAATTGGATCTCTAAGCATATTTCCTGTGTCTAGCATTGCTTTTACATTTACTTTTTTATTATTTATAGCTATTTGTATTTCATAAATTATATCTTTTTTACTCATTCTGCTCTTCACAATTTTAAACGCTATATGTGTTATTATAAAGCCTATTATGCCACCCAATAATGCAACTTTTAAAGGATATGTTCCAACAAAAACTCCATCTTTCATTAATATGTTCTGTGGCTTTATAAAATATAAAAGTGCAAAAGCACATCCACCAAATACAAATGAGGTTAAATAAAAAATAACTATTTGTTTTGCTATATTTTTAAAGCTTTTTCCATTGTATGCTATATATATCATTACAATTGATAAAATTATTTTCATAAATATATTAGAATATATAGGCAGCACATTTAAATACATAAGAACAGAATACAGAGCACCTATTAGGCTAGAAATTATTAGTCTTAGATGATTTATTTTTATTTTTACTATATATGCAGTAGCAAATAGTATTATATAATTCATACATAGGTTTTCAATTAGTACGACATCTAAATAAACTGTCATTTCTCCACCTCTCGCTTTAATATTTTACCACTTGTACTTTTAAAAGGTTGTCATTTTTTAGGCGCGAAAAAAAGAAATAATCTACAATAACTAGATTATTTCTTCATTTTTGTATATTTTTTATTTATTTATTCCTTTATTCTTTCTTAAGAAAGATGGTATATCTAAATTATCTGCTGAATTTGAGCTATCTGTATTTGTTGGAATTGAATTTAATTTTTTATCCCATGCTTTATCTATAATGTCTCCAACAGGTATATTTGTATTAGAAAGTGTTGATGAATCCTTTTCAAATCCTGTAGCTATTACAGTAATTATTATATCTTCATCTAAGCTTTCATCTATTACTGAACCAAATATAATATTAGCCTCTGGATCTACGCTACGTTGAACTAATTCTGCAGCAGTGTTAATTTCATGTAATCCCAAATTATTTCCACCAGTAATATTTATAATTACTCCTCTTGCACCCTCTATTGAAGTTTCTAGAAGTGGACTTTGAACAGCTTGTTTTGCTGCATCTTCTGCTCTATTTTCTCCTGATGCTCTTCCTATACCCATATGTGCCATTCCAGTATTTAACATTATTGTTTTTACATCAGCGAAGTCTAAGTTTACAAGTCCTGGTACTGATATTAAGTCTGATATACCTTGTACACCTTGTCTTAACACATCATCTGCCATTTTAAATGCTTCTACGATTGATGTTTTTCTGTCAATTATTTGTAGTAATTTATCGTTTGGTATTACTACTAATGTATCAACTTTACCTTTTAAGCTTTCTACACCACGTTCTGCTTGTGATTGTCTCTTTTTACCTTCAAATGTGAATGGTTTTGTTACAACACCTATTGTTAATATTCCCATATCTTTTGCTGTTTGTGCTACTATAGGGGCTGCTCCAGTTCCTGTTCCTCCTCCCATACCAGCTGTAACAAACACCATGTCTGCACCGCGTAAAACTTCTGCTATTTCCGCTTTACTTTCTTCTGCTGCTTGTGCTCCTATATCAGGATTTGCTCCAGCTCCTAATCCTCTTGTTATTTTTTCACCTATTTGTATCTTTGTAGCAGCTCTTGAAAGCATTAATGCTTGTCTATCTGTATTTACAGCAATAAATTCTACATTTTTTATTCCTGAATCAACCATTCTATTTACAGCGTTATTTCCAGCACCACCTACTCCAATTACTTTTATAGTTGCAGTCCCATCCATCATTGTGTTATCTTCAATATTATTATCCATTAACATAAAGTTTTTTCCTCCCTTATACATTATAAATTAAAATTAAAATCTTGTTTTTAAAATATATTTTATGAATAGAAAAATTCTTTTATCTTTTCTATTACATTCTTAAATATGTTTTCTGATGATTCTGTATCTATGCTGCTAGAAACTGTTTTAGCAAAAGGTCTAGCTGCGACATATCTTACTAAAGCATATGCTGTTCTGTATTCTGGTCTTACAGTACTTATTAGTCTTCCTGTAGCTATCTTTACTGGAATGTTAAGTATTATTTTTCCTGCTACATCGCTTTTATTTATATTAGTAATACCTTGCCCAATTAATACTACATTGTTTATTCTTTGCTTTATTCCTTTACTTGAAATATCTTTATTTACTAAAGAAAATATTTCTTCAATTCTTGCTTCTATTATTTCTATTAATTCAGAACTTTTTATTACCTTTTTTGAATCGTCTTTGCATGTTGTAAGTAATATTTCATTATCATTATCTATAAATGATTTCATAGCTAAGCCATACTGTTTTTTTAGTTTATCCGCTTCTTCTTCAGAAATATTTAACACCAAGGCAATATCATTCGTAATATTATCTCCACCTAGTGGTATTGTATTAGTGTAAACAAAACTTTCTCCTTCGAATACACCTATATCTGTATTTCCTGCACCAATATCCAATAACATAATATTATCATTAAGTTCATTAGAATCTAATGCCAATCCTCTTTGAGCTAATGATGTTGGAACCATACCATCTATATCTAAATCCACTTTTCTAAATATTTGAGATATTTGCCTCATATATTCTTTATCGGCTAATATTACTTGTGCTTTTAATGTAAATACTGAGCTTAAATTTCCTACTGGATCAGATACTGATTTTCCATTTTCTAAAATAAATTCATTTTCAACTATATCAATTATTTGTTTACCATCTGGAACATCTATATCTTTAACTTGCATTATACTCGTAGTTACATCTTTAACTGAAATTCCTGAATATTTATCTTTTGGCTCTCTTTGCACACTATTTTGAACAATAGTAATATACTTACCTGGTATTGTTATGTATGCTGAATTAATTATTAAATTAGCATCTGTTTCAACATTTTTTACTAGTTTTTCAATTGCTGTAGCTATTTCTTGTTCATCAATTATTTTGCCTTTTTTTAAGCCTCTACATTTTGTACTATATGTACAAACAATTTCTATTTGGCTAAAATTGTTAACTTTTCCTACAACTAAACTAACTTTTGAAGTTCCAATGTCTATTCCTACTATTACATCTCCTATAGCCAAAGTTCATTCCTCCATTTTATTTCTTTTAATGTCAAATCACGACATATTTTCTTGTAAAAGAATATTACATTTTTCAAAAAAAGTCAAGTGATTTGTAATATTTTTGTAATATTTTTGTAATAAAAATGACATATTGTTTTTTTAAACTTTTTAGTATAATTTTTTATTCTTTTTTAGCTTTTCTTGTTGCTAACTTTTCAATATAATATCTTCTAATCATTGCTAAATTATTAAACATTCTACCTACGAAAACAACAATTGCAGCTAAGTATATATCTACATTTAATTTTTGTCCTAAAAATGTTAATAATATTGATAATATTGCGTTTCCAAAAAATCCAGATACAAAAATTTTTAAGTCAAAATTCTTTTTTAATGTAGCTGCTATACCTCCAAAAACTGAATCTAATGCTGCTATTATTGCTATTGCTAAATATCCAGAGTATGTATATGGCACTATTGGAGCATAAATTCCTATTATAGCCCCTAACATACATCCTACAATAATTGCTATAAATACCATTATTTTTCCTCCTCTATATTTATATATTTAGTACTCATATCTCCACTATATTTTAATATATCTATTCTTTTTCTTGTTTCAAAACTTACTGTTTTCCCACTACTTGTATATTTATCTATAAATCCACTGTCTTTTAAACTAAGAACACTAGATAAGTATGTTATATTACCTATTGCTTTTACTACATAAGGTGAAGAAATTCTTTGTTCACTTCCAATTATTATATAAGAATTATCTATAAATGCTATTTCTGTGTCATTTGTAATTCGTATATCATTAATCGAAATAGCTTCTGCTCCTCCATATTTAAGTTCATTTATTAGTACTATTAAGTCTGATGCTTTTATTTTTTGCTGTTCATTATCAGATAATGTGACTACTACGCCTTCACCATATACATCAGTTTTTCCTAATAACATATTAGACTCTTGTAATTCTTGATCTACTAATTCTGATGCTTCTTCATTTTTATCTAATTTGCTTTTATACTCATTAATACTTTTTTGAGTTTCTTCTAATTTTGTATTTGTTTCTTCATACTTTGTTTTCCATTCAGAAATAGCTGTTCTTAATTCTGATTCTCTCATATTCTCTATTGCTGTAATATCTGTTTCTTCAATTGTTTTAAATTGCATAAACATTACTGTAAAGAGTACTAAGCACATTAATCCTACTATAATAGTCATTATTATTTTGTTTTTCTTCATTTATTAAATTTCCTTTCTAAATAACTAAAAATAATTAATCATTATTGTGTACATATTTATAACTTATAACTCCATCATATTTTTCTATTATTACTTCATCTAAGTATTCAATATCTACTAAAACCCCATCATTTTCCATTATTTCTAAATATCCTCCTGGCATTGTTAATGAACCAGAAAACAATGCTTGTGAACCAATTGCTTTAATTTCAAAAGGTGATGATATTTTTTGTCCATTTACTTTTATAACTGTCCCTTCACATGTAATTGCTGTTGTAGAAACTATTCTTTGTCCATTTATAGATATAGCTTCTGCATCTGCATTTTTTAATGCATTAACAATTTCTAATAAATCATTATTGTGAACAATTCTACTACTTGGATTAACCATTGACATCAAGTCATTTGAAGATGCTTTATTATCTGTTAAAGTAATTTTTATTCCCTGTCCCTTTACTTCTGTTAAACCTAACAATATATTATTTTCTTTTATTTGTTCTTGCTTAGCTAATGATGTAGCATCATCCTGAGAAGCTGATTCTCTAACTTCCTTTAGTTCATCCTCTGCTTTTCCCAATTCGTAATATGCATTATCATATTTTTCCTTCCATTTTAGTACTTCATCTCTTAATCCATTTTCTGTAAAAGATTGTGATACTGTAGTATTTGCTCTCCATATTGTTTTGATTTGAATAAATATTGATACTGTAAGGATCATACACATTAACCCTAAAGTTATACTAATTTGTTTTTTGTTCATTTTCCTCTCCTTCTACACTTTTTTTCTAAATACAGATCCCTTACTTAAATCTGTGTTAACTAAAATTTCTCCTTCTA
This sequence comes from uncultured Clostridia bacterium, assembly GCA_944390395.1. Lineage (GTDB taxonomy): Bacteria > Bacillota > Clostridia > TANB77 > CAG-508 > CAG-273. Next base: position 15,673 of record CALXPY010000033.1, read on the forward strand.
CATCCTTTTCATTTTCTATAATTTCTACTATATGCAACATTTTAGTACTTAAGTTTGAAGTATCCCCTAATTGAACTGTTTTCTTTTCTTTTTCTAATCTTAGAATATAATTTTGTTTGTCTTCAATATTAATTTCTGTTATAAAACTTCCTATTGATTGGCTATTGGCAGCTTCCATTATTTTTAATATTTCTTCTAACTTTTGTAAATCTTCTTCGCATAACCTATTTCCCTCATGTATATCCTGCTCTTGTGTTTTTATACCAGTTAATATTGGCAAACTTAATTTTTCCTCTGCTATTTTTAACATATATCCTTGATTATTTAAATAAACATATGCATTTCCAAACTTTATCATGAATGTTTCTTTTCTTTCTTTAACTTCTATATTTATTGTATCTGGTAGATCTCTACTTATTTCCACAGAATCTATATACGCATTTTCTTTTATACTATTTTTAGCTCCTATTTTATTTATACTAAAAATATTATCATCAGTATGTATTCCAGAAAGGCTTATTATTTCTTCTTTTGCAATCTTTTCATTTCCAGTTACATTTATATTTTTTATATTAAATATAGGTGAAAGTAGAAAATAAACCATTCCTCCTAATATTATTAATATTAGGCTTGTACATTTTACAACTTTAAGTCGTCTTTTTCTCTTTTTTATTTTTTGCTCTTGTTCTTTTGTAATTTTCTTTGTTTTTACCTGCTTAAATTCACTGTTTCCACTTTTTTTCTGTGGAATATTTTTCTTTTTTTTCTTTTGCTTTTTTGTTTTTTTATTTTCTTTAGATTTTGGTTTATTATCTGGTATTTCTGTAACACCTATTATTATCTCATTATCAAAGTCAATAACATTATCTTTTGTTTCCTTTTCTAGTTCTTTATTTTTTTTCTTTTTCCCCTTTTTCTTTTCTTTTTCATCCATATCTAAATAAAATAAATCCATAGCTTTTTCCTTAGATTTTTTGGCCACTTAATCACCTTCTTTTCTTATATTTGCTCCTAAATTTTTTAATTTATAATCTATATTTTCATATCCTCTTAATATATATTCAATATTTTCTACTGTTGTTTGTCCCCTTGCAGCTAAACCTGCTAAAACCATAGCAGCGCCACCTCTTAGATCAGTACTATTAACCTTTGCACCTGATAATCTTTTTACACCTTTTATTACTGCCATTTTACCTTCTATTGTTATTTTAGCTCCCATTTTCTTTAGTTCCGGTACATATCTATATCTGTTTTCAAATATGTTTTCTACTATTACAGATGTTCCCTTTGCTATAGTAAGCATTGCTGCAAATACAGATTGCATATCTGTAGGAAAACCTGGATAAGGCATAGTTTTTATATCTACTGCCTTTAATTTTCTAGGTGCCTCTAGTACTACTTTATCTTTTTTCTCTTCAATAATACATCCTGTTTCTTCAAGCTTATTAAGTATAGGTCTTATGTGATTAGGTACAGCATTATTTAATTTTATTTTTCCTCCAGTAATTGCTGCTGCACAAAGTAAAGTTCCCGCCTCTATTCTATCTGGCATTATATTATAACTTATATCTTTTAATTTGTACACACCTGTTATTTCTATTACATTTGTTCCTGCGCCTTCAATTTTGGCCCCCATTTTATTTAAGCATTTAGCTAAATCAACTATTTCAGGTTCCATAGCCGCATTTGTAATTCTTGTTACACCCTCTGCATAAACAGCTGCCAATATTATGTTTTCTGTAGCTCCAACACTTGGAAAATCTAAATCAATATTAGCTCCTTCTATTTTATCACATTTACATGTAATAAATCCAGACTCTTCTTCAATATTTATTCCCATTTTTTTGAAGGCACCTAAGTGAAGATCAATTGGTCTTGCTCCAATATCACATCCTCCTGTTTGTGATAGTTTGTGGATACATAAACTTCAAATGGAAAGCTAAACCTCCATTTTCATAGAGTTCTTTGTACATTTCATCATTTAAGTTATATTCTTCTTTTTGTTCTTTTGTTATTTCTTTTGGATCAAATACTACGATTTTATCAAATAGTCTTGATAGTTCTTCTTTTGTTAGTCCATTTTT
>CALXPY010000034.1 GCA_944390395.1 uncultured Clostridia bacterium
AATTTGTACTGTTTTCATATATAATATCTGCAAGTTAAAGACAAATTACAAGGAAAGGAGGAACTGTGCAAGATGGCGCATATGCAATATATTTAAGGAAATCAAGAGAAGATATTGAAGCGGAAAAATATGGTGAAGGCGAAACTTTAGCAAGACATGAGAAAATTCTAACAACTTTGGCTAAAAAAAGAGATCTACATATTTCAAAAATTTATAGAGAAGTTGTAAGTGGTGAAACAATTAGTGAAAGAAAAGAAATGCAAAAACTTCTTAGAGATGTCGAAAATGAGAAGTGGACAGGGGTTTTAGTTGTTGAAGTAGAAAGACTTGCTCGTGGAGATACGGCCGACCAAGGTAGAGTTTCAAAAGCCTTTAAATATTCTCATACAAAAATAATTACTCCTGTTAAAATATATGACCCAGATAATGAATTTGATGAAGAATACTTTGAGTTTGGCTTGTTTATGTCCAGAAGAGAATACAAGACTATAAATAGGCGTTTACAAAGAGGTCGTGAACTTTCCGTATCCGAAGGTAAATTTGTTGGAAATATTGCTCCTTTTGGTTATAATAGAGTTAAACTAGAAAATGCAAAAGGTTATACCTTATCTATAAACCAAGATGAAGCCCCTATTGTCAGAGAGATTTTTAGATTATATGCTTATGAAAATGCCACTATAAATTCAGTTACACAACAATTAAATAAACTAAATTTAAAACCTAGAATTGCAAGTGAATGGACTATTTCTTCTGTTAAAGATATTCTCTCTAACCCTACCTACATTGGTAAAACTGTATGGAATAGAAGAAAGCAAAAAAAGAAAACTAAAAATGGACATCTTATTATTAGTAGACCTCGTAATCAAGATTATTTAATTTATGACGGATTACATGAACCTATTATTGATAATAATACTTGGGAATTAGTACAAGAAAAAAGAAAACAAAATACTCCAAAAATAAAACATAATGATACTATTCAAAATCCATTAGTTGGTTTAGTATTTTGTGAAAAATGTGGTAAACCTATGCAAAGGCGACCTTATACAAAATCTAATAATCCTGCTACTCTTATGTGTTCTAATTCTAAATGTGATAATATAAGCTCTAAACTTTATATTGTAGAAGATAAAATCATCGAGGCTTTAAAAATATGGCTTGAAAATTATAAAGTAGATTATTCTAGAAAAAATAATCTAAACTCTGATAATAGCAAAATAATAGAAAAGTCTGTTAGCACAACTAAAAAAGAATTAGAAAATGAAAATGCTAAACTTAATAAAATATATGAATTTTTAGAAAATGGTATATACAAAAATGACGAATTTATAAGCCGTTCTAAAGCAGTAAAAGACAATATTCAATGTTTAGAAAATAAGTTAAAAGAATACAATTCTATATTACAAAAAAATCTAAAAATACAAAATCAAAAAGAAATTATAATACCAAAGCTAGAAAATATTATAGATTTATATTATAATTTAGAAACAGCTGAAGATAAAAATATTTTATTAAAAAGTATAATTAGTAAAATTACTTATCTAAAAACAGAAAAGGCTATAAAAAAGGATTCCGACCCAACCAACTTTGAGTTACATATTTTCCCTAAAATAACTAAAGTTTAGATCTAGTTTAATAATAAGAAAAAATTATAAAAGAAATATAATTTAAAAGGAGTAAAAAATGAAGCAAGATTTATATGAAAATTTAACCAAAAGAAAAAACGAAGGTGAAATATTAAATTGGAATTTAATAACTAAAAAGGAATTAGAAGAATTATTTAGAAATCATAGTGACAATACAATAGCTGAATTATATGGAGTAACTGCATATCAAGTAAAAAAACAAAGGAACAAATGGAATATAAAGCAATATAACTATGCAATTCAAGAGTCTCTTCAAGAATTTCTTAGTGAAGATAAAAATAAAACTCTATTTGAAAATCTAAATAAGAGTTCTAAAGAAAGATTATTAAACGATAACAACAAAGATATTCTCCCTATAGCACTAACACATTATTTATTCAGAAATGGCCCTGTGGAGGATATGCATGCTGATGGAAAATTATCACAAAATGATATGAAAATTTTAAATAAATTTATGATAAATAGAATAGCTGGTCTATTAGAGACAATAGATAAAGGAGAATGGCTAAAATTAGAATTATTGTTTAATTTTTATAGTCTATTGGGGAAAGATTGGGATAAACCAGTTCCAGATACGGATGAAATAGATGCTCTATTTTTGGATAAATTCTAATATTTTTTGCAGTCAATAGCTAAGATTGTAATCCCTGTCTTTAGCTATTGACATCATAATGGTGCTAATTCTTCTGTTCCAATATCATTTAATATTGCCTTTGCTTTTTGATCTGGCATTGCAAATCTTTGACTTAAATATCTAAGAGAAGCTGCGAGTTCTCCATCTGGTCCACCATATTGAGATATAATAAATTTTGCAAGTTCAGGATTTGATTTTTTTATATTAATTGGGTATTGTAATACTTTATTATATGTCCACATATTAGAAATTCCCCCTTTCCCAAGGCCATGGTTCTTCAATCCATCTCCATTTATTGCATGGGAAATTGATTGTTAAAGGTCCATATACTCTTTGATAATTATCTTCTAATTCTCTTAATTCATTGCAATATTTTCTATGAAGACATAATGCTTTTTGATCGTCTACATGTGTATCCAAATATAACGAAATATCTACTATTGCAAACTTTAAACATTTAATTTGTTCTATCATTTCTCTTCTTATTCTTTCTCTTTCTTCGCAACATTCTTCTGGACAGTTTGAATTATTACAATTATTATTATTTAATTCATTTGCTGAATTGTATCCAAATGCTGCATTAATTCCATCTGGAGAATAGTTACAATTCAAGTTGTCTAGACCTGAATTATTATTATAACCACAATTACAATTTCTATTTTCTAACATTTATTACATCCCTCCCCTATAGAATTTCTTGCCATTAAGTAATTAATTTCTTCAATAGATTGGCATGGTTCATAAGGACTTACTAATTCAGGGAATATTGTTCCCATCTTTAGTCCGCAACATGGAGTAAATGTTTTATCCATGTATTGAATAGGTACATAACTTTGTGCTAACATTGGATTTGTTGGAAATAAATTAGTTCCCTCATCAAATCCGCATTCACACATGTTATTCATATTCTGCCAGTTAGAATTATCATTCATTGAAGCATATTCTGCGACAGTTCCTACATTCTGACATGCTTTTTCTAGTGCCTCTGTATTATTATTGTTTTGCATACAACAACATTTAAATCTGCACATTTTTATTCCTCCTTATTTTTAGTTTATATTACATCTTATGACACAAAAAAAGAAAATGTGATAAAATTCACATTTTCTTTCTTTATTTTTATACTTTTAATACCCCGCCTATTGTTTTGTTTAATTTATCTTTATGGTATCCTGATAATACTGAAGCTCCTCCAGCTATAACTATTATATCATCTGTTTGTATGTAGTTATTCTTTTTAGCAATTTCTAGACCATCTTCAATCATGTCATCTATACTTGGTTTGTTTTTTACTAATATAGTATGTATATTCCAGATTAAAGATAATTGTCTATATACAATCTCATTAGCTGTTATTACATATATAGTACATTTTGGTAAAAATCCTGAAATCATTTTAGCTGTTCTTCCAGTTTCAGTATATGCAAATATAGCTTTTGCATTTAAATCCATTGCAGTACAACAAGTTGAATAATCTAAATTGTATTCATAATTTGTAGTATCTAAATTACGCTCTTTTTTCTTAAATCTTTTCCAATATTTAATAGTTCCTTCTATAGACTCACAAATTTTAACCATTGTTTTTACACATTCAACTGGATACTTTCCAGTAGCAGATTCTCCAGATAGCATTATAGCACTTGTCATATCATATATTGCATTTGCTACATCACTTACCTCTGCTCTTGTTGGTCTTGGATTATTTATCATTGATTCTAACATTTGAGTAGCTATAATTACTGGTTTTCCTGCATTTGCACATTTCGCTATAAATTCTTTTTGTCTAATAGGAACTTCTTCCATTGGTATTTCTACACCTAAATCTCCTCTAGCAACCATAATACCATCAGAAACTTCTAATATTTGGTCAAAATTATCTATTCCTTGTCTATTTTCTATTTTAGAAATTATTTTTATATGTTCTCCATTATTTTCTTCTAGAATTTTTCTTATATTTAGAACGTCTTGTGGTGTTCTAACAAATGAAGCTGCAATATAGTCAAATCCTATTTCTATTCCAAATTTAATATCTTCTATGTCTTTTTCTGTCATACTAGGCAAATTAATTTTTGAATTTGGAATATTAATGCTCTTAGTATTTGTTAATGCCCCTCCATTTAAGACTTTACAAATAATTTCTTTTCCTTTAATTTCCTTAACTTCAACTTCTATTAACCCATCATTGATTAATATTTTTGTACCTATGTTTACTTCATTATATAAATTTTTATATGTTACAGATACTCTTTCTTTATTTCCTAATATTTCATCACATACTAATGTAAAAGTATCTCCTTCTTGTAATTCAATTCTATCATTTTCAAATTTACCTATTCTTATTTCTGGCCCCTTAGTATCTAGTAATAAAGCTACTGGTTTTCCAACTTTCTCTCTAACTTTTTTTAATCTTTCTATCCTTGGTTTTTGGTCCTGATAATTTCCATGAGAAAAGTTTATTCTAGCTACATCCATTCCAGCTTTTATCAAATCTTCTAAAACTTTTTCATCATCTACTGCAGGTCCTAATGTACAAATAATCTTTGTTTTTCTCATATTGTATTCCCCCTATCCCTTATTATAAAAAATCTGCAAAATTAATTATATCATAACTTTCGACTAGTTTCAAGATAAAGGATCACCTTTTTTAGATGATCCTTACTATATTATATATTTTTATCTATTATTTTGTTATCCATTTTACCAAATTTAAATTTGCAGAATCTAATAGCATTTCATGCTTTGGCATTACTCTAAATGTATACCCATAATTTCCACCATTAACAAGTTTAATTTTTGCTTTATATGTGTATACTCTATTCTCCTCATCTTCATCATCTAGTTCCATTGGAATAATACTTATATCATCTACTACTCCATTTTCTTGTATTCTTCCATAATACACTTGTGCCTCTATATTATCCTTAGAAATATTAGGTAATTTAACCTTACATTTTACTTCTATGTTATTACCTGCATCTATAGTGATATTATCTAAATTATTTTCTTGTGTAATTAGAATATTGTCCCAACTTTTTATTATATCTTCTTTCCACGCATTAAAACTTCCTACTTTTTCTAAATCTGAAAAATAGTTATTATATAAATTACATAGTGGAACATATAAATTTTTACAATAATCTACTAACATTCTAGCTGTACTATATTTTCCACCTGTTGATATTATAGATTCTTTCATTAATTCCAACCATCTACGTGAAATTCCATTTTTATCTTTATCATAGTAAATTGGAATAATTTTATTTTCTAAAGTATTATAAATGCTATCACTATCTGCTTTATCTTGCGCTTCATAATTTGGATATTCAGCATTTGTTCCAATAATCCAACCATTTTTTGCATTATATCCTTCAGCCCACCATCCATCTAATACGCTAAAGTTTAAAACTCCATTTACAGAAGCTTTTTGTCCACTAGTTCCTGAAGCTTCCATAGGTCTTCTTGGTGTATTTAGCCAAACATCAACACCACTTATTAGGTATCTAGACATCGCTATATTATAATTTTCTAGTAAAAAAATTTTACCTTTAAATTGTGGCTTCATAGAAATTTCGTGGATATATTTTATTAGATCTTGTCCTTCCTTATCCGCTGGATGTGCTTTTCCTGCAAATATTATTTGAACCTTTTTGTCACTATTATTTAAGATTTGTGTTATTCTCTCTAAATCCTTAAATATTAATGTTGCTCTTTTATATGTTGCAAATCTTCTAGCAAATCCAATTGTTAATGCATCTGGATCCAAATTAGATACTAATTTATTAATATCCTCATAATTATATCCACATCTTCTTAATCTAGTTATAGTATTTTCTTTTACTAATGCTATTAACTTTTTCTTTCTATCTTGATGCGCTTCCCATAATTTTTCATTTGGTATATCTGCAATCTTTTTCCATGTTTCATCATTATGCATGTTATCTTGCCAATATGGAACTAGATATTTATTATATAATTTCTTTAAATTAGATGGTAGCCATGAACACGTATGTATACCATTTGTAACATATGTAATAGGAGCTTCATTTGCGGCTATATTAGGCCATATTTCTCCAAATAATTCTCTTGAGACTGCACCATGCAACTTACTTACGCCATTCTTTTTGCCAGCTACTTTTAATGCTAAAATTCCCATATTAAATCCAGCATCCATTTTTGCCTCAGGTTTCATTCCCATCTGGAAGAATTCTTGCTTGCTTATTCCTAATTTATCCCAATAATCTTTAAAATATTTTTCTACTAATTCTAGTGTGAATATATCATTCCCTGCTGGTACTGGTGTATGTGTAGTAAATACAGTTTTAGAACCAACTATGTCTCTTGCGATATTGAATGATACCTTTTTATCTTTCATTATAGTGTAAATTAATTCTAAGATTAAGAATGAAGAATGCCCCTCGTTCATGTGATATATAGTTGGTTTATATCCTAAAGCCTTTAACATAGAAACTCCACCCATTCCAAGTGCAATTTCTTGTTTTATTCTCATTTCTTTGTCTCCACCATACAAAGTACTTGTAATATCTCTGTATTCTGGTATATTCTCTTCTATATCTGAATCTAATAAATATAATTCATTTCTACCAACATTTATTTTCCATGCTTTTAAATATAATTTTTTCTTTGGCAACTTAATAGCTATTAAAATATCTTTATCTTCATTATCTTTTACTGGCTTTATAGGTAAACTATTTATATCTATATTACGGTATTCAGTTTCTTGAATTCCATGTCCATTTATTTTTTGATGAAAATATCCATTTTTATATAATAGACCAATTCCTACTAAAGGAACTCCTAAATCACTAGAAGATTTCATATGATCTCCTGATAAAATTCCCAATCCTCCAGAATAGATAGGAAGTATTTGATCTAACCCATATTCTGCTGAAAAGTACGCTATTAAATCATTTTTATTATTTGGAAAATTTTTAGAAAACCAAGTATTTTTACTTTTCATATAGTCTTCAAAATTTTCTACAATTTTATCATATTCTTTCAAAAACTCCTGATCTTCTGTCACTTTCTCTAACTTTTGTTGATCTACTTCTCTTAAAAATTTTACAGGATTTTTTTCAACTCTTTCCCATAAATCTATGTCTATTTTTTTAAAAAGTCTTAAAAACTCTGTATTCCATGACCACCATAGATTATAACTAATCTCAGATAGTTTATTAATCCTTTTTGGCAACTGTGGATTTACAGTTATTCTATTAAAAACATACATAAAAAATATATTCCTCCTTGGTATTCTTCAATTATTTTTTCCATACTTTTACTTCATTTAATATTATCTATTAACTTTCAAAATTTGTCAATTATTTTCAAGTATTTTTATTGTGTATATTTTTTTTAATTAATTCATAAGCTTTCTTTATATCCATATCTTCAGAAATTTTTACCCCTGTATTTTTTATTTCTTGAAACATTTCTTGTTTTACATTATTGATTTCTTTAAGTGTTTTTCCTTCAAAATTCTTTTTATTTTCATATTCAATTAAAGTTCCTAAATTTTCAACCATTTGAAAAGCAAATTCTATTCCATCTTTTTCATAAACAATAACATGATATCTAACTTCAACAAGTTTTTTAAAATTTAGACACTCAAATATTTTTTTTGCTTTTTCTAAATCCTGAACATCTAAATTAATTTTTTCTTCTGATACAATATCACCGTTTTAAATCATATTCTTTATTCTTATATGTAATCTTTTTTATTTCTTTATCATTCAGTTTTAAATGTCTAAGTAATACTGAATTCTTTAAAATATATTGTATATTTTTTATATTCAATTCTTCCATCTTTGATGTCATATAAATATCATTTATATCACTTTCTCTTATAATTTTAAACCCCTGATTTTTTAATTTTTGACTTGCTGCTTCAAAACTTTCATTAACTTTTACTGTAATTTCAATTTGTTTCATGACAATTTCCTTTCTCTATTTTCTTAGTATTATATAATAGAAAAGAGGAATTCACAACAAGAATTCCTCCTTTTTTCTTAAGTTAAATATTTAACCTAAGAATTTTGTAACTTCTTCAATTTTTATTATCATACCATTGAAGCTTACGATGTCATTAATATGTTTACCTAAAAGTGCTTGTGCAAATGGTGCTTTACACGATATAATGCTATTATCCCATGTCCATTCATTATCCCCAAGGATAATATATGTTTCTTCTTCTCCATTACAGATAATTTTAACTTTTGAACCTACAATTACATCTCCACTAAATTTTTTATATTCATTAGTTTCTTCAATGATTTTGCAATTTTGGCTTCTTTCCCAAAGTTTCTGTTTTTTTCTTGGAAGATCATACATGGCTTTTACTCTAAGTTCCATATACTCTGGATTTTCTCTTAGATCATTATCTCGCTTTGCACTTTCTCCCATTTTTCTCTGGGTCTCTTTAATTTCGTTATCAATATTTTTAAGCTCATCACAAAGTTTTTGGTACCCTTTTTTTGAGATTAGTTCCATATTTTTTCTCCTATCTTTCTTCTTGACGAAGTTTTTCTCTTACTTTAACAAGAATTTTTCCATAATTATTTTGTCCATCATTATTCAAACCACATCCCCAATAATTTTCTTTAACTGTCGCTTCAACAATTTCTGCCTCTCCTGTATCAAGGAGCTTTTGTAAGATATCTTTATTCTGTTTGAATTTATAGTATACAGCATCAAACATTACTTTTTGTTTAATTTTGTCCCAATCGCTTCTAATTTTAAAATTTCTACTTCTTCCAATAATAGAAGCAATTTTTGGGGTTTCAGCTTTTTCAATCCTCCTTTTTACATCTTCATCCTCAAATTTCTGTGCCTGATAATAATGTTCTGAAGTTTTCCAAAACACTCCATCTTTGTAAAATCCATGATTTGAATATGTTGCAAGATAACCATATTCTCCAAATTCTTTGTAAAATCTTATTTCTCTCATTATTTTAACCTCTGTCCTGGAACTAAATACATTGTACGAAGGTCTTTGGTTGTATAGACTTCATCTTCTTGATTTTGAAGCTGAATATTTATTCTTTCTACAACTTGACCATTTTCACTGGCTGTATCAGCCATATTTAATTTTTCAATAACAATACTGTTATGATAATTACAACTAAGTCTCCATGATATGCCTTCTTGAGTCATTTTGCTATTGTACCTGCCATAATTTCGCTCATGAACTGGAGTAAGCGGTTCATTTTCTTTGCTCGTTAATCCCTTAAATTCATTGATTGCTCGTCCTAAATTACAAATAATTCCTGTATCAATTGAAAATTCTGGATCAAAGAACACCTTTGCCTCGTACCCTGCGATTTGAAGAGCAGTAATATATGCATTTATCATTGGTAAAATTTCATTAATAATATACTCACTTTTTTCTTTTTTACCAATTTTGCTATATTCTTCTGCCTTTTTCATACATATTTTTATTACCCTATATACATCCTCCCATTCAGCGTTTTCAAACTTTTCTAGACTTAGTAAGTTCTTCGTCTTTTTGTATTCAATTATTGAATTAACTAAGAATCTTTCAGTAATAATATATCCAGAATGTTTTCTTACTTTCGTTTTAGGATAAATATTGATTCCATAGTTACCATCTTCTTTAATACTAGGATTTATAGAATAATAATATCCATCATAATTACTCATAAGATATACTTCGGATATCGGGTAAATACTCAAATCATTAATAATAAATTCGTATGCCATCCTTTTAAGTATTTCTACATTTTTAATATCTTTATACAAATCAATTGTATAAAACTCTTCTGGATCTTCTGTTAACAAAATCTTATGCTCATAAGGATCTTTAATTTTTGATTCTACCATTCGAATATTTTGTTTTTTAGATATCCATAAGTAATTACCTGTAGAAATTACTTTGTGCCCTAAAATTTCAATTTCATTAACTTCTTTAAGAACAACTAATGGTTTATATCTTATTTCTACACACATATTTCTTGAACCAGAGCCTACTTTTTCGTAGTACGGTTTATAAATTTTAAGCACGTTTGCCATATCCATCGCATAATCAAAACGGCTAAACCTTTCATTTAAACATTCCCATCCAATCTCATAGGATGTAAAAGAAATTCTTACTCCTCCTAACCCATTACCATCAAGAGCATTGATTTTTTCATGCATTGCATTTAGAAATGTATTGTATCTACTATAACTTACTGTCGAGACTCTTGTTGTTACACCAAGTTCATTATAGGCTAACTTGATGAATGTCTCTAGATATGGATAGTTTCCAATATCATTATCCAAATATGGAAAAATGACTCTATTTCTATGTTCATATCTATCGTAAGTAATAAGTGATTCTCTTTTTTCCTTTTGCGGACTTGCATACTTCAATGCAGCAATTATATTACGAATTCTAGTTTCATTCCAAAATTCCACTTTTGCATTTGCAAATTTACTACAAATCCTACATGCATTCAGACAACCAATCTGTGGTTGTAAATGCCGTAGTTTAGAAAAAAATTCTTCAGGCATTTCTTTAAATTTTTCTACAAGAAATTTTCTTTCCTCATAATCTTTCTGAGAAATCCATACTTCATCTGTTAATAAAAATTTTTCTTTCATTACTATTTTCTCCTTTGAATTTCTTTAAATAACATTATTACACTAGATTCGATATTATTACTTTCATTATTAAAATATATTGTAGAATCAGTGTCTAGATATTTAGAAAAATTATAGTAGAACGCTTCTCTCCTTTCAGGGTTATTTAATACTTTGTCTAATTGTGTTTCACCTCTTTCTTTGATTCTTTTTTGCCTGGTTTCTTCATTTAATTTAATAAAGATTGTTAAATCAGGTTTCAAAATACCATATTTTTCATATTCCAATTCAACATTTAGACCCGCTGAATTGTGAGATACAACAGTATCTATTAGATATCGAACGCAGTATACATTTTTCTTCTTATAATTAAATTCCTTTCTTATCTTATCAGAAATATAAACTACTGAAGATAGATAAAATAAATAATGTGCTAGTTGTGAAATTTCTCTTACTTCGTTGTCGATATAGTCTCGATTTGCATATTCTACACTTGGAGTCCGAAGTAAAATTGAACCTTCATCCATTTCGTGTAATTTTTTTGCAATAGTACTTGTGCCTGACCCATCTAAACCAGTAATGACAATAAACATATTAATTTTCCTCCTAAAATTTAATTATAAATTTTTATTTATAGGTAAAGTTTTATATGTATTATTTTACCATAAGCTCTTGTTTTTTCAATAAATTTGATAGATTTTTAATATTAATTAATCAAATTAAAATCCACAATACAAATTTTAATAAATTATTAATAGCTTTTTATAGTTTTTATGTTATAATATACTCATATATAAACATTTTTTAAAGTGAGTGTGATTTAATGAAATTATTTTTGAAAATATTATTATTTATTTTTATCATTTTATTCGCTATTGGTTGTATTTTTTTATACAATGGATATTCTACATATAAAAAAGCAATAGAAGAAACAAGTTTGGCTGATAAAATAGCGGAAGTAAAAAGTGATGAGGATTATGTAAGTATAGATGAAGTACCTGAATATTATAGAAACGCAGTTATTGCTGTTGAAGATCATCGTTTTGAATCCCACAACGGAATAGATATAATTGGTATATGTAGAGCTATATTTACTAATATAAAAGAATGGGAATTTATAGAAGGTGGTAGCACTATTACTCAACAAGTTGCTAAGAACTTATACTTTATTTATGAAGATAATGTTATAAATAGAAAAATTGCAGAAATTTTTGTAGCATTCGATCTTGAAAATAATTATTCAAAAAATGATATACTAGAATTATATATTAACACTATTTACTTTGGTGATGGCTACTATGGTATTAAAGAGGCTTGTGAAGGATATATAGATAAGGAGCCAAAAGATATGACCCTTGCAGATGCTACAATGATGGCAGGTATTCCAAATGCACCAAGTGTATATGCTCCAACAGTTAATCCCGACTTAACTTTAAGCCGACAGAAAAAAGTTATTTCATCAATGGTTGAATATAATTATTTATCACAAGAAGAAGCTGATAAACTTATAGAAGAAATTGAGAACTTGTACAAAACTACAAGTTCTCTTCTTTTCTAAGTAGGAAAATCTAAAGTTTTTACTCATATATATCAAAAATACTTATACTCCCTACTTTTGTATAATTTTCTTTTACATAATTCCTTACTTCTTCTGGATTTTGCCAATTTCTTTTTATTGTATCTTTCCTTATTAATATTATTTTATTGTCATCTGCTTCAAGTTTTTGTATTTGCCCTTCTTCTCCATCTTTTCCTAAATTTCCCTTTAAGAACATATCATAATCTTTGTAGTACTGGTTAATTGGAATTCTAAATAATACCGCTTCTGCATCTAGTATATATACAGGTTTGTTTTGAGAAAGTATAAAATTATCTACTATTTCTATTTTCTTCTTTGTATACTCACTCATTGTAATATATTTATATCCATTCATTAAAGTTTGTGTATCCATATTTCTAAAATAATCAATATTTTTCTTTATATTCATATATCCAAAATATATTGATGATAATATAATTACACAAGATAAAAATGTTCTTAAAAATATATATTTTTTCTTTTTTCTATTCTTCCAATTTATGCCTCTTAAGAATCTAGAAATTAAATAACTTATATATATTAATATTGGAACTATGCCTATATAAAAATGTATTTCATCTGATATTGGAAATACTAGTAAAAAACTAGTTAATGAAAATACTGTAAATATAGTTACAACTTTTCTTCTTTTTACTAATGTGATTATTAGCATAATTATTAATAATATTGGAACTAATATACTCAATACAAAAGTTATTTTAATTTTTCCAAATATTAATCTTGTATATGGTATATTATTTGAAAAAGTTCCTATTCCTAATATAGCATAGCTTATAAAGTCTTTTAGAGCATTATTGCAAATCAAGTATATTATTAAAATCCCTATAGGTATTAATGCTCCTAAAGCTCTAAATAATGCTATTTTTATAAATAATATTAAATCGTTTTTATTCTTTACTTTTAGAATTTGATATCCCACTATTGCAATAATTGCAACCATACCTATACTTTGTTTTAATGTAAAACATAATCCTGATAATATTCCTATTAGTATGTCATATTTTATATGTAACTCCAACTTCTGTGTTGTTTTTCTTAACTCTAAATATATAATTAACAGTAAAATTAAAAGTAGTCCCAAATTATAATCTATATACATATACTTTTGTAATATCAAAAATATGCTAATTAATGTTCCTAATATTAATGGTTTACTAACCTTTAAATATGATAATATCTTATATGACACATAAAATATCATTAAATTTAGAATAACTGCCAATACCCTCATTACAATTAATTCTTGTCCAAATATTTTCAAAAATATAGAACATACCATTGGCATTAAAGGAGTTTGAATCATATTAAAATCTCTATATGGTATTAAACCATTAGCCATTTGATTTGCGAAATTAAAGTTCCACAATTCATCATAGTTTCCTAATGCTCTTGGCATTATTATAGAAAATATAGATATAAAAAATAATATAATAACAAATACTTTAAAAATATTTTCTTTAGTCTTCTTTTTCATCAAATATACTCCCTATTATATTCTAATCTATATTTATCTTCTTTTTTATAATATACTCTGGTCTTTTTCTTGTTTCGTCATATATTCTCTTAATGTATTCTCCTACTATTCCTATACATAACAATTGCACTCCACTAAAGAAAGTTATTGCAACCATTATAGAAGTCCAGCCTGAAGCTAAATTATTAAGTTTTAATATATATGAAACAATTGAATAGATTAGTACTGCCATTGAAATAAATATTGTAATTATTCCTAAATTTATTACTAATTTTAAAGGTTTGGTTGAAAAACTTATAATTCCATCTGATGCAAGCTTTAACATCTTTTTCAATGGATATTTAGTTTTTCCAGCAAATCTTTCTTTTCTTTCATACTCATAAGCCTTTTGTTCAAAGCCTGTCCAACTAAAAAGTCCACGTAAAAACTTATTATGTTCAGGCATGTTATTTACTACGTCCAATACTTTTTTATCAACTAGCCTAAAATCTCCTGTATCTTTTGGTATTTCCACATCTGACAATGCATTTAATACCTTATAAAACATTTTAGCAGATAAAAGTTTAAATCTTGACTCTCCTTCTCTTGATTTTCTTTTACCGTAAACAACATCATTACCCTCTTCCCACAATTTAATCATATCTGGAATTGTTTCTGGAGGATCTTGAAGGTCTGCATCAATAATTACAGCTGCATCTCCTGTAACATATTTTATACCGGCTGTTACTGCTGCTTGATGTCCAAAGTTTCTTGAAAAAGAAATAATTTTTACCTTCATATCATTCTTTTGTATATTTTCTAATATCTCTAAAGTTTTATCCTTACTACCATCATCTACAAAAATTATCTCATAATCATAATTATTAAGACTAGACATAACTTCTGTTACTTTTTCATAGCATTGTTTAGCTACTTCTTCCTCATAGTACATTGGTATAACTATTGATATTTTTTTCATTACTTACATTCCTCCTAAGAAACAAATCTAATAAAAAGGTAAACTAATATTTTTAACCTTAATTTTTCTTTTATATTTCCCCTTTAGTACTTTTCCTCTGTTTTTATAATATATACCATTTTTTATTAAATTACAAGGTTTTGTTTATGAAAACCACAAAAACCTGTGAACTTTCATTCACAGGTTAAACTATTTTTAATGTATATAATTTTATACTAACTACAAAATTGTAATTTAGTAATAGCAATGTAATACTTCTGCTCTTTTATATTATTTATATTCAACATTTCTTTATAATAAAGTTTCCCCATATAGTATCTACTGCTATTCTTTTTGTACTTGGTAAAGTTTCAAAATAATCAATAATTTTCACATTGCAATTCATTTTGCTTAAAATATTTTCCATTGTATCTTTTGTTAGATAATTATAATATTTTCCTTCTTCCACCTTAGGACCTGTTCCTAATTTAAAAGAGCTATAAATTATTCCATCATTTTTTAAAGCATTTATCATTTTTTCCATAATATTAGATAATTTTTCTTTTTCAACATGTAATATTGATGAACAAGCCCAAATACCATCATAAGTATTTACATCATCTAATTCATTAAATTTCATACATTTAACTTCTTGATTTATATATTTACTAGCTAATTTGCACATTTCTATTGAGCCATCTATTGCTTCTATTTTATAACCTTTATCTATAAAATACTTGCTATCTCTTCCTGCCCCACACCCAAAATCTAAAATATAAGCATTATTTGGCAATTCTTTCAAAAATCTATCATAAATCTCTTGTAAATTTCCAACTAAAGTCTGTTCGTAATATAATTGTGCATTTTTATTATAATATTCTAAAGTATTATATTCTTCTTCCATCATTTAAATTCCACCTTTTAAATTTTATACACATCTATCCCTAATTTTTCAAAATTTTCATTAATTTTAGTCATATCTTTATACATACCTTGTTACTATGTATATCTAAAATATTTCCTATTTTCATATTTATTTTTCTTATTTATATCATAAAATTCATACAAAAGCAATTATCTCCAGAAATTAATAGAAACTCCTCACTTTAGGTCAAGATTTATGCTAATAGCAAATTATAAAAAATATCTGGTTGCATTATAAAAGCCGTAGAATTATTGATCTTTCAACTAATCTACGGTTTTTATAATGGTGGGCAGGGATGGATTCGAACCATCGTACTCATACGAGAACAGATTTACAGTCTGCCGCCTTTAGCCACTCGGCCACCTACCCATTTATATTACACAATAAAAAAATGGTGCGCCCTCAAGGATTCGAACCTTGGACCCACCGGTTATGAGCCGGTTGCTCTGACCAACTGAGCTAAGGGCGCATTGCTAAATGCATTATTAAGTATAATCTATTTTATTTAATATGTCAATACTTTTTTGCTATTTTTTTAATTTTTTTGGGGAAATTATTATTTCCCCATTTAATTTTATTGTTCTTCTCCTCTTCCTTCTGGTAATGCTGGAACTTGTAATACAACTTTAATCTTAAATACATAGCTTATTGCTTTTACAAATTTGCTATTTTTAAATCTTTGCCATAAAGAAGGTTTTACTTCTACTCTAGTTTGTTCAAAATATTGTTTGTTTTCTTCTTGTAGATTTTCTTTTACAATATTTTCTTGTGTATTTTCTTTTACCTCTTCAACTACATCATCTTGTGGGGTCGGAATTAGTTTAAGTGCATCTGCAACTTCAATTCCTATATAACTTAAGGCTTTTGATTTATCTTCTATTCTTTCCATATCTATTTCTATATGTAAGTTAGATTCCAAATTAACTATACGTGCATTTATTAATTTTACAGCAGATTGATAATTTTGTGATTTATCTGATTTTGATCTTCCTATTAAACCTAATGTATCTATAATATCTTCTGAAAAATCTGAAGATATATCTTTTATACTTTGTTTCCAATCTCCTTGTTTATTTTCTACAATATATAAAGTTTCTTTTAACTCTGCAGCTAATGCAATATTTTTTTCTCTTTGTCTAATTAACTCTTCTATTTTCTTTGTATTTTCTTCAAATTGATTTGTAGCATATTCAACTAATCCATAAGCTGCCTTATAAACACTCTTAGGGAAATTTTTCTTTTTTGGATATTCTATTAAATATGTTTTTATTGATTCTATCAAATCTTTAAAGAAGGCGTCTTCTTCTAATTGAATGATTTGTTTCTTATTGTTTGGATTAATTAATTTTTGAACTTTATCTATATTTGATAATATTTTTTCTTCCGTGATTACCATTCTCACGTTTACTATGCCAGACCTAGACATTGTAAACTCCCTCCTTTATCATACGCATTTCTAATACTTCATATATTATATATCTTATTTTTTAAAATCACAAGAGAAATGGGTATTTTTTTTATTACATTTATGTTACAATTTTATTACAACATTTTTTCAAAGTCAAGGATTTTTATATGTTAATTTGTCATATTTTGTAATTTTGAATCTGCTTAAAGGCTTAAAAATAGGTGCCTTACATAGGCACCTAAAATGAGTTAAAAAGAATCGGGAGTTTGACACTTTTGAAAGTCTAAAATTGATGTAAGCATTTAAAATGCTTAATTTTTTTGTCAAATTTTTCT
>CALXPY010000035.1 GCA_944390395.1 uncultured Clostridia bacterium
CAAACGTACTATATGAATTGGGTAAAAATTGGGTAAAATCTTCTCAAAAAATGCCCTAAAAATGCACAAATGTTCTACAAATAAAAACTCTTGTAAATACTGAAACACCAACAAAAACTCTAATTTTCACAAACTTACAAAAAGTGGTCAGGTCTCGCTCATAACCCGAAGCTTAATAATTAATTAAAATATAACTTTTCAAATCAAAACATTTCATTATTTCAACATCAATGATATAATAGTAAAAAATAACGAAGCAGTTAAAAGGAGTAATATATGAATCCTTATAAATATTTAGTATTGCTTAAAGGAGAAGATAAAACAGAAGAAATAGTTAGTTATGATATTTCCGATTTAGATTATATTTATATTCATTATAAAAATACAGAAAAGTTATCAGGGTATAAATATTTAAAAAAAGATTTCGAATTTTACAAAAATCCAATTGAAATAGACATACAAAAATATAAAATTACTTTAGATCAAGGGTTTGCGTATAACATTGTAAAGTTAATAAAATTTGATAATCATTATAGAATATTCTTTGAAAATAATACATCAATAGTTACATCTGCAAATAATGTAAACATAGTGGAGAATACTGATACAAGAATAGTGTCAGCTGATAAGTTTGAATATTTTAAAGATATATCAAAAATAGTCAGTGTAAAAACAGAAGAAGGAATAGGGCTTCTTACTAAAGAATATGAAAAAATAAATTTTATAGAGAAAGATACAGCTTTATATAAATATTTAAATCCAAATTATGGAATAAAAAAAGATTTAAATAAAAATTTGGATAAACTTATATTTCCATTTGGAGCTAATAAATCTCAATTTAAAGCTGTTAGAAATGCAATGAGTAATCAAATTAGTATAGTGGAAGGGCCTCCTGGTACTGGAAAAACTCAAACTATACTAAATATTATAGCGAACATTATAAATAATGGACAAACAGTTGCTATAGTTTCTAATAATAATGCTGCAACAGATAATGTATATGAAAAATTGGAGAAATATAATTTAAATTATTTGTGCGCTAGATTGGGTAAAAAAGAAAATAAAGATGAATTTATAAAAAATCAAAGAGGAAAGTATCCAAACTTTAGTAAGGAATTACTAGATAAGGAAATAATAGAAAACGAATTAATAAACTTAAATCAAAATATAAGTGAAATATTTGATATACAAAATGATTTAGCTAAATTAAAGGAACAATTAAGTGAACTAAAAGTAGAACATGATTATTTTAATGTATATGAAGGAAAATATTTAATTTAAATGAATTATATATTAATTCTGAAGAGTTTAATAGGGAATATCCTATAGTATTTAGTACGACATATTCTATAAAAAATTCGCTAAATGAAGATTATAAATATGATTATATAATAATGGATGAATCGTCACAAGTTGATCTTATTACAGGAGTTTTAGCATTATCTACTGCTAGAAATGCTGTAATAGTAGGAGATTTAAAACAATTACCAAATGTTATTACTTCTGAAAATCAGAATATAATAGAAGAAATTTCAAAAAAATATGATATAGCAGAAAATTATAATTATTTAAAAAATAGTTTTTTAGAATCAATCAAAAATACAGTGATTAATGCACCAAAAACATTGTTAAGGGAACATTATAGATGTCATCCAAAAATCATACAATTTTGCAATAAAAAATTTTATGATAATCAATTAATAATTATGACAGAAGATAAAGGAGAAAAAGATATTTTAAAAGCATATATTACAAGTGAAGGTAATCATGCTAGAGGTCATTTAAACCAAAGACAGATAGATGTTATTAAAAATGAAGTAATTCCAGAACTTTCTGATAAAGTTGAACTCAAAGATATTGGAATAATTTCTCCATATAGAAAGCAAGGAGAGCAAATACAAAAAACAATGGAGACAGATTTAAAAATAGATACGGTTCATAAGTTTCAAGGGAGGGAAGAAGAAGCTATAATTTTAACTACTGTTGATAATGAAATAAGTGAATTTGTAGATGATCCCAAAATGTTAAATGTTGCAGTAACACGAGCAAAGAAATACCTAAGACTAATTGTATCAAATAATGAAAATAATAAAAATACTAATATAGGAGATTTAATAAGATATATACAATATAATAATTTTGAAACTACGGAGTCCAAAACTAAATCAATATATGATTTACTATATAAGCAAAACAGACAAAAACGTTTGGAATATCTAAAAGATAAAAAACGAATTTCAGATTTTGATTCAGAAAATATTACATATAATGTCATAGATGATATATTAAAGAAAAATAAATATAGTAATTTAGACATTGGAGTACATGTACCAATTATGAATATTTTGTCTGATGCGGAATTGTTAAATCAAGAAGAGGTTAAATTTGCTACTAATAGTTGGACTCATATTGATTTTGTGATATTTAATAAAATGGATAAAAGGCTGGTACTTGCAATAGAGGTAGATGGCTATTATTTTCATAAAGAAGGAAGTAAGCAACAAGAAAATGACAATATAAAAAATAACATACTAGAGAAGTATAACATCCCCCTAATCAGATTATCCACAATAGGAAGCGGAGAAGAAGAAATATTAGAGAAAAAGATTAAAGAAATATTTAAATAATTCATGTAATATTAACACCTTATCCCCTATTGATTTTTTATGATTATTGGTATAGAATATGTTCATAATTATATTATAGGAGGTAATTATGAGCGTAAAAAAAGCAGTTATTCCAGTTGCAGGATTTGCAACAAGATTCTTACCAGCATGTAAGAGTATACCAAAATGTATGTTAACTATAGTGGATAAGCCTATTATACAATATTTAGTTGACGAAGCGGTAGAGTCAGGAATAGAAGAAATTTTATTAATAGTAGGAAGAAAAAAGGAAATAATAAAAGATTATTTTTCAGAAGATAAAGAGTTAGAAGATTTTTTAATGGAAAGAGGCAAAGAAAGCTTTATACCTCAAATTAAAAATTTGTCTGGTAAGGCAAAGATTACATTTATGGAACAAGACGGTGGAGCAAAAGGATTGGGACATGCTATTTATCAAGCAAAAGATTTTGTTGGAAATGAGCCTTTTGCAATTATGTATGGTGATGTTATAATGCAGGGTAAAAAGCCTTGTTTAAAAGAAATAATCGAAAAACATGAAGAATTAGGTTCTTCTATAATTGGTGTAGAAGAAGTTGAATGGAAAGATGTTCCTAAGTATGGTAATGTTTCAGGAGAAAAAGTAGGCGATAGATTATACAAAGTAGAAAAAATGCAAGAAAAGCCAAAGGTTGAAGAAACAAAGTCTAATTTAGCAATATCTGATAGACATGTATTAATGCCAGATTTATTTAAATTCTTAGAAACTACAAAACCAGGTAAAGGTGGAGAAATACAAGTCACTGATGCATATAACAGTATGGTAAGTACAAAAGAGGGAGTATACGCATACAAATATGAAAGTACAAGATTCGATTCAGGAGATAAACTTGGCTTTGTTAAGGCTGCAATTGATGAAACATTAAGAAGACCAGAAATGAGGGATGACCTCGTAAAATTTATTAAATCACTTAATATTTAGTGGAGGGAAAATGGAAGAAGAATATCTAAAAAAATATAAAGATTGGTTAGAAAATCCAATAATAGATAAAAAAGATAAGGAAGAATTAGAAGCTATAAGAAACGATAGTGAAGAAATAAAGGACAGATTTTATAAAGATTTAGAGTTTGGAACAGCTGGATTAAGAGGAGTTATAGGTATTGGAACTAACCGTATGAATAAATATACAGTTGGTAAAGCAACTCAAGGATTAGCTAATTATATAGTTAAAAAAGGAATGCAAGGTAGAGGTGTAGCAATAGCTTATGATTCTAGAAGAATGTCTAAAGAGTTTAGTGAACAAACTGCTTTATGTTTAAATGCTTCTGGAATTAAAACATATAGATTTAATAAAGAAACTCCAACACCTGAGTTATCTTTCGCTGTAAGAGAACTAAAATGTATTTCAGGTATTGTTATAACAGCAAGCCATAATCCACCAGAATACAACGGATATAAAGTATATTGGGAAGATGGGGCACAAATAGTTGAGCCTACAGATAAAGAAATTATAGCTGAAGTAAATGCAATTGATGATTTTTCTAAAATAAAAACTATGTCAAAAGAGGAAGCTATAAAACAAGGTTTGTATAACGAAATTGGAGAAGAAATAGATAATAGATATATTGAAGAACTTAAAAAATTAGTTGTAAATCAAGAAGCTATTAATAAAACACAAAAAGATTTAAAAATAGTATATACTCCACTTCATGGTACTGGAGGAATTCTTGTAAAAAGAATTTTAAAGGAACTTGGATTTGAGAATGTTTATGTAGTTAAGGAACAAGAAAATCCTAATGGAGAATTTCCAACAGTAGAATATCCAAATCCTGAAGATAGTAAAGCATTTCAACTTGCTTTAGAGCTTGCACAAAAAGTGGATGCAGATATAGTTTTAGCTAATGATCCTGATGCTGATAGATTAGGTGTATATGTTAAAGATACTAATTCAGGAGAATATATACAATTTAATGGAAACATGACAGGGAATTTAATAGCTGAATATATATTATCACAGAAAAAAGAACATGGTAAATTGCCTAAAAATGGAGCTATAATTAAGACGATTGTTTCATCTAATTTGACTGATGCCATAGCTAAAGAATATAATGTAAAATTATTTTCTACATTAACTGGATTTAAAAATATTGCTAAGATTATAAGAAATTTTGAAGAAAATAATAATGAATATGAATGCTTATTTTCTTATGAAGAAAGTTACGGATGTATAATAGGAACTCATGCTAGAGATAAGGACGGAATTGTAGCTGTAATGACTTTATGCGAAGCAGCATGCTATTACAAAATGCAAGGACTAACTTTATGGGATCAAATGAATAAAATGTATGAAAAATATGGATATTATAAAGAAAAACAAATTTCTGTAACATTAAAAGGACAAGAAGGTGCAGAAAAAATCAAGCTTATGATGGAAAATATGAGAAATAATCCACCAACTGAGCTTGCAGGATTAAAAGTTATTTCAGTAGGAGACTATAGTAAGCAAGTAATTCATAATAATTTAAATGGAGAAAATACAAGTACTAATTTACCAAAATCTAATGTTTTATATTATGAATTAGAAAATGATAGTTGGTGCTGTGTACGTCCTTCTGGAACGGAACCTAAAATAAAATTCTATTTAGGTGTTAAAGGAATAAATAGTAATGAGGCAGAAATTAAATTAGATGAATTATCTAAAGAAGTAAATAAGTATACAAATTAAAAGAGGGCGTCCTACAGGACACCCTCTTTGGAATTATTCCTCCTCCCAGTCTTCAAAATAAAGGTCTATTGCTACCAATTGTTTTTCTTCGTAATATTTACTGTAATTATTAGATTTTTTGCAGATCATGTTCATCGCACTTGGTACTAACATTGCTTGATTCGTAGTTAATAGTATAGAATGAATTTCTACAGGATTAAATAAAGAATCCTTGCTGTAAGCTGCATCAAATGTTATTCTATTTGATTCTCTGTCGAAATTTACACTTACTACTATAGTCCCATTTGTAAAGCAAACGGTTTTATAACTAGTAGCAATAATGTCAACTATTTCCTGAATCCGTTTTGCAAGTTTTGCACAATTGCTTTTTCTTTTTGTCATAATGTTTCCTCCTTAAAAGTCTGGGGTTTATAAATCGTACTAATACAATTATAACATGTATTTACATAAAATGCAATTTGTATAATTATTTAAATTCTATCCAACCATTTATATTTGCTCTTTTAATTGCACCCATTATATTTGCTCTAACTGTTGGAATATCCAATACTAATTTTGCAATTAATTCTTTCATGTATTCTCTTTTAGAAACTCCATCCATTGGGCAAGACTTTGGCATTACTGTAATATTTTGCCTTTTTATAAATTTCCTTATTTCTCGTTCAGAAAGATATATCATTGGTCTAATTAATGTAATTTTTGATCTATCCATATAACTTACAGGTGCGAAAGTAGAGATATTACCAGCATATAATAAGTTAAGAAAAAAAGTTTCTAAAACATCATCTTCATTATGACCTAATGCTATTTTGTTACAACCATGCTCTATAGCTGTAGAATTTAAAATACCTCTACGTAAATTAGCACATAAAGAGCAAGGATTTTTTTCTTTTCTAATGTCAAAAACTATATCTTTTATATAGCTTTGAGCTTCTACATATTCTACTCCAATATTTTTACAAGTTTCTTGTAAGAAAGCAGAATCAAAAAAATCAAATCCTGGATTAACGCTGACAGCTATAATGTCAAACTTTTTAGGATAAAATCGTTGTAAAGCTTTTAAAGCCATAACTAAAGTGATTGAGTCTTTTCCACCAGAAAGCCCAATTGCTATTTTATCTCCTTCTTCTATCATATTATAATTTTCTATAGCTTTTCTTAAACCACTTAAAATTCTTTGCATAAAAATGTTCCTTTCCTGTAATATTATAACATTTTTATTGACATAAGGAAATAATACTTGAAATTTTTATAGAAATAATATAGAATAATGTATACTAATAAATGTGTCTATAGCTCAGTAGGATAGAGCGCTCCCCTCCTAAGGGAGAGGCCACAGGTTCGATTCCTGTTAGGCACACCATAATAAAAACAGCTAAATCCTTTTAATTCAAGGAATTTAGCTGTTTTTTATTGTTTCTTATCTAATAGAAAATTTCTCCGAAATTCTTATTATATAAAAAGCTTCACTAACAGATGTACACAATTTTACTAAAGCAAAATTGGTACGTAAACTGTAAGATGTTATAAATAAAATGTTAAATAAAGCCCACTATTGTTCTATAACATAAATCGACAAAAAAGCATAATATATATTATAGAACAATAAGGGAGCGATAGGAAGTTGAGAAATAATTTAAATTTAATTGTTTTCCAACAAGATTTGTTCCTTATGGAAGGATGTGATTAATTATAGATATATTGAAAAAAATAGGGGAGAAAATAGCTAGGTTAATAAATGTAAAGAGTATATTAACTATTGTAATGACACTATTTTTAGGAATCTTACTATTTTATGATAAAGAAATAAATGAGTCCATTTTATCTTTGTTTTGTGCAAGCTATGGAGCTATAATAGGATATTTTTTTAGTAATGAAAAAGATGAAATTAATATAGTAGGAGGAAAAATAGAAGAGAAAAAAAGTAATGAGGAAAATAATGTGGAAGATAGAGGTGGAAAAAATTAGAAATTTACTTAACTTGACAAATTTGCTAACTTACCATATAATTTTTTAATACAAATATTATTAGGTGAGTGAATGTTAAGTAAAGAAAAATATATGAAAGAAGCTCTAAAGGAGGCAGTAAAAGCATATAATAAAGGAGAAATACCTGTTGGAGCAGTTATTGTAAAAGATGATAAAATTATTGCAAGAGCACATAATCAAAAAGAAGAAAAAAAGGATACAACAAAGCATGCAGAAATATTAGCCATCCAAAAAGCTAGTAAAAAATTAGAAGCATGGAGATTACAAGATTGTGAAATGTATGTTACCTTAGAGCCATGTAGTATGTGCGCAGGTGCCTTAATTCAAGCTAGAGTAAAGAAAGTAATTATAGGAACTATGGATGAAAAAACAGGTGCCTGTGGTTCTGTTTTAAATCTTTTAGGTGATTATAAGTTTAATCATAAAGTCGAAGTGGAAACTGGTATTTTAAAAGAAAATTGTGAAAAATTATTAAAAGACTTTTTTAAAACCTTGAGAGAAAGGAATAGAGAAATTAAAAATGGATAGTGATAAGAAAAAGCAAACTATAAAAATGTTTATAGCAATAAGTGTACTTGTATTAGTATTTATAACTGTAGCAATAATGATGATTAAGTATGAAGTAGAAGGAGAACAAAATATGCCATTTAATCTTTCAAAAATGGTAGTTATAAGTACTGCAGAAGGTGTAGAAAATTCAGAAAAATCTAAAACAAAATGGGATTTAAATATTTGCCAAAATAATGATGTTTATATTTATTTTGACAAAAATGAAAACTATAAAAAAGATGAAATAATAGAAAAAGTTGTTATAGATAATATAAAAGTTTTAAGTGAACCAAAAAAAGGAACAGTAAAAGTATATATGCCAAATAGTTCTAATGGTAGTTTATATGAAAATTCAGATGAATATCTAGTAGAGGATAAATTACAATATACAGGAGCTTCTCAAAGTAATTCTAAAACACTTGAAGTTGGAAGTAAAGGTGGAGAAGTTTTAATAAGATTTAGCAATACGAATATTGGAAACTATAAATCAGATAAAGATAGCCAAATAGTACATGATGGATCTATAATTGGAAAAACAGATGCTACTTACGAAGATATACAGTTTAAAGTTTCATTTGATTTAAGTATACAAACTTCAAAAGTTAATTATAAAGCTAACATTGTATTAGATTTACCTACTGGAAATATTATAGAGGAAAAAACATCTAATTTAGAAATAAATGACACAAGTAATATTATTTTTAAAAGAACTAACTAAAAATACTTGATAAATGTAAGAAAAAAGTATATAATTTTAAATGGTATGGGATCTTATATATAACCATTGTATGGAGGGTAAGACCAACGTAAGTACTATGAACCTTGTCAGATCCGGAAGGAAGCAGCAATAAGTAGTGGCTTGGTGTGGAGCTTATCTTCCACAGAGTGGTTATATAAAGTAACTCACACCATTTTTTAAAGAGGTGAGTATATAAATAATGGCATATACATCATTATATAGATCATTTAGACCTTTAAATTTTAGAGATATGGTAGGTCAAGAACATATAACAAGAACTTTAAAAAATCAAATAATTTCCAATAGAGTAGGACATGCATATTTATTAAATGGTGGAAGAGGAACAGGAAAAACAACTACTGCTAAAATTTTAGCAAGAGCTGTAAATTGTTTAAATCCACAAGATGGAGAGCCATGTAATGAATGTGAAATATGTAAGGCTGCATTAGCAGGTTCATTAACTGATATTGTAGAAATGGATGCTGCTTCGAACAATAGTGTTGAAGATATAAGAAATATAAGAGATGAGGTAAATTTTTTGCCTACTGTTGCAAAATATAGAGTATATATTATAGATGAGGTTCACATGCTTTCAACAGGTGCTTTTAATGCATTGTTAAAGACTTTGGAAGAACCACCAGAACATGTAAAATTTATATTAGCAACAACAGAACCACAAAAACTACCAGCAACAATATTATCTAGATGTCAAAGATTTGATTTTAAGAAAATTTCTAATGATAATATTATAAAAAGGTTGAAATTTGTTTGTGCAGAAGAAAAAATAGAAATAACTGATGAGGCTTTAAAAATTATAGCAGTTCTTGCAGAAGGCGCAATGAGAGATGCATTAAGTATTTTAGAAAGATGTATGCAAGAAGGAAATGAAAAAATAGATGAAGATTTGGTAAAAGAATTAGTTGGAATACCAAAATTATCTTATGTTTATAGTATAGTTAAGAATATACTTGAGTACAATGTAGAAGGTTCATTATTAAATTTAAATGAAATAATAAATCAAGGAAAAGATATAAATAACTTCTTATGGGAAATGATAAAATATGTTAAGGATATACTATTATTTAAAACAAGTAAGAATTTAGAAATATATAGTGAAATGGAACTAAAACAAATTGAAGAGTTGGCAAATTTAGCAGAAAAAGAAAGACTACTATCAATAATATTTGATTTATCAAAATTAGAAAACGACATAAAATGGTCAACTCAGAAAACTATAATGTTAGAAGTAGGCATTATAAAGTTGTGCAATAAAGATAATCTATCTAGTGGTAATATACCAGAGCTAGATAATATTATTTCAAGAATTGCAAAATTAGAAGACAAAATAAGTAATGCTAAAATTGAAAGAGCAAGTTATACAGAAAGAAAAGAAGTAAAACAAGAACCAAAAAAAGTAGAAAAGAAAGAAATTGATTTATCTAAATTAAATATAAAAAAATTAGAGTTTTGGCCTAATGTTATAAATAAGTTAAAAGAAGAAGGCAAAATGTTACTTGCTAGTAATTTATTAAATACAACAGCTACTCTTGTAAACGATATGACTGTTGGTATTGTGTTTACAAATGGATTAACACCTTTTGTTAAGTCTATATTAGAGAGACCAGAGAATATGAATGAACTTGTTAGATTAGTGTCTATTGAATGTAAACAAGATATGAGAATAAAAGTATTAGATAGTAGCGATGAGTTACTAAAAAAGAAGTCGGATGAAAAAGATAATTTTGGTGATCTAGAAAAGCTAGATATACCAATAAATGTAATAGATGAATAAAAGAAAGGAAGATTTAGTATGTCAAAAAGAGGATTTCCAGGAATGGGTGGATTCGGAGGAATGAATATTAACCAATTAATGAAAGAAGCAAAAAAAATGCAAGCAGATATGGAAAAATCACAAGAAGAATTAGCTTCAAAAGAATTTGAAGCTACAGCAGGTGGAGGAGCAATAAGTGTTAAAGTATCTGGAGCAAAAGTTTTAAAAGAAATAACAATAAAAAAAGAAGTTGTAGATCCTGATGATGTAGAAATGTTACAAGATTTAATAATTGGATGTGTAAATGAAGCTTTAAGAAAAGTTGATTCTGAACAAGCAAACCAATTAGGTAAATACAATATTCCAGGACTTATGTAATAAGAAAGAGGAAAACAGATGTCATATTATTCACCATCAATAGAAAAATTAATAGAAAGTTTTGAAAAACTACCAAGTATAGGAAGCAAAACAGCAGCAAGATTAGCTTTTTACATTTTAGATGCTTCAGAAGAAGAAACAAATGAATTTATATCTGCTATAGTAAATGCAAAAAAGAATTTAAAATATTGTTCAAAATGTTATAATATTTCTGATACAGATCCGTGTATGATATGTTCAAATCCTAAAAGAGATCAAAGTATTATATGTGTTGTAGAAGATGTAAGAGATATTATTGCAATGGAAAGAACACATGAATTTAAAGGGGTATACCATGTTCTACATGGTAGTATTTCTCCAATGAATGGTGTAGGACCTGATGATATTAGAATAAAAGAACTATTGTCAAGAATTATGGACGGAGGAATAAAGGAAATAATCCTTGCAACAAATCCTAGAGTTGAAGGAGAAGCTACAGCAATGTACATTTCAAAATTGGTTAAACCATTAGGAATAAAAGTAACTAGAATTGCTCATGGTATTCCTGTAGGTGGAGATTTAGAATATACTGACGAAGTAACTTTGAGTAAAGCTCTAGAAGGAAGAAGAGAATTATAAAAAATAGGATGTTAGTAAAAACTTTGATTTCACTAACATCCTATTTTTTTCTTATCTTACTACTATATTATAAATTTTATTTTTTACATAAATTTCTTTTACTATTGTTTTATCTTGAACTGAATTTTTAACATTTGGTAAATCATGAATACGATTTTTTAGTTCATCTTCACTAATATCTGCAGGAACTTTTACAGTAGCTTTTAGTTTTCCGTTTATTTGTATAGGAATTTCTATCTCATCATCTACAATTTTTTCTTCATCATAAACTGGCCATTTTGAATCAGCAATTGTGGTTTTGTTTCCAATTTTTTGATATAGTTCTTCAGTTATATGTGGTGCAAAAGGATTCAATAATTGTAAGAATGTAGAAAATTCGGCAGTGTTAATTCTTTTTATTTTATAAAATTCATTTACCATTGTCATAAAAGTAGATACTGCTGTATTGAATTTCATTTCTTCAATATCCTCTGTTACCTTTTTAATAGCTTTATGCATCATTTTTTCAAATTCAGGTGAGTAAGTATCACCTTCAACTAACATATCTTGCAAATTCCAAACTCTATCTAAAAATTTATTACATCCACGAATACTTTCCATAGACCATGGAGCAGTTTGATCAAAAGGTCCCATAAACATTTCATATACTCTAAATGTATCTGCACCAAATTCATTAACTATGTCATCTGGATTTATAACATTACCTTTTGACTTAGACATTTTTTCTCCATTAGAACCTAATATCATACCATGTGATGTACGTTTAGCATAAGGTTCTTTTGTAGGAACAACTCCAATATCATATAAAAATTTATGCCAAAATCTTGAATATAGTAAGTGTAGAGTAGTATGTTCCATTCCACCATTATACCAATCTACTTGTTGCCAATAATTTAATGCTTCTTTTGAAGCTAATTCATTATTATTGTGTGGATCCATATATCTTAAATAATACCAAGATGAACCAGCCCATTGAGGCATAGTATCTGTTTCTCTTCTAGCAGGACCACCGCAATGAGGACAAGTTGTTTTTATCCATTCTTCTTGTTTTGCAAGTGGAGATTCTCCATCTTCTCCAGGTTCATAATCATCTATATCTGGAAGTTTTAAAGGGAGTTCACTTTCTGGAAGTGGTACCCAACCACATTTTTCACAATATACAACAGGTATAGGTTCACCCCAATAACGTTGTCTAGAAAATACCCAATCACGTAATTTAAAGTTTACTTTTCTAGTACCTATTTTATTACTTTCCAAATAATCAATAACTGTATTAATTGCATCTTTTACCTCTAAGCCATTTAAAAATCCAGAATTAATTAATTTGCCAGTTTCTACATTTGTAAATGGAGCTTCTTGAACATTTTCTCCACCAGCTACTACTTCTATTATTGGTAAATTGAATTTCTTAGCAAATTCCCAATCTCTATTATCGTGTGCTGGAACAGCCATTATAGCTCCTGTACCATAAGTTATTAAAACATAGTCAGAAACCCAAATTGGTATTTCTTTATTAGTTAAAGGATTTATAGCTTTTATTCCTTTTAGTTCAACACCAGTTTTTTCTTTATTTAATTCTGAACGTTCAAAATCTGATTTTAGGCTAGCTTTTTTCTTATATTCCTCAACTTCTTCAAGATTTGTTATTTTTTCTTTTAATGTATTTATTATAGGGTGCTCTGGTGCTACAACCATATAAGTTGCACCGAATAGAGTGTCAGGTCTTGTAGTATATACAATTAATTCTTCGTTTTCATCTTTTAATTTAAACTTAACTTCTGCACCTTCGCTTCTACCTATCCAATTAATTTGTTGGGCTTTAATTTTATCTAGAAAATTTACATCATTTAAATCATCTATTAAACGTTGAGCATATTTAGTTATTTTTAGCATCCACTGACTTTTTTCTTTTTGGACTACTGGACTACCACATCTTTCACAAACACCATTTACAACTTCTTCATTTGCAAGTCCTACTTTACAACCTGTACAGAAATTAATTGGCATAGTTGTCTTATATGCTAATCCATGTTTAAATAATTGTATAAAAATCCATTGAGTCCATTTATAATAATTTGGATCAGTTGTATTAATTTCTCTTGACCAATCAAAAGAAAAACCTAAAGATTTTAATTGTTCTCTAAAATGATTTATATTTTTTTCTGTTGTTATTTTAGGATGGACATGATTTTTTATTGCATAATTTTCTGCAGGTAATCCAAAAGCATCAAATCCAATAGGATATAAAACATTATAACCTTCTAATCTTTTTTTCCTTGCAATAATATCTAATGCTGTATAACTTCTTGGATGTCCAACATGCAAGCCTTGTCCAGAAGGATATGGGAATTCAACTAGTCCATACCATTTTTTTGTATTTTTATCTTCTTTGGCAAAAAAAGTACCTTCGCTATACCATTTATCTTGCCACTTTTTTTCTATGTTCTTAAAATCATAAGCCATTTTAATTTCATTCCTTTCTAAAACATAAAACCAGCTTGAAAAAGAATTAGTAACAATAATATTCTAATTATTTTTCAAACTAACTTTTTATTAATTTTACAATATTATATAATATTTTCTAAATAAAATAAAGAGCAAGTTTAAAATAGTATTTAAACTTGCAATTTTTTTATAATTTTTATTTCTGCATATAACTTTTTAATAACGTTTTGTCTAAGATCTAAAGCGTCTCTATATTCCTGCAAGATTTGAGAATAATTTTCATAAGTTTCTCCTTCTTGTAAAAGTAGACGTATTCCTTCTTTATAGTAGTTAATAGTCTTTTCTTTATTAGAGCTTTTTAGTTTTATATCATATTTTTCAATTAATTCTAATCTTTTAATTTGATCTTTTAAATAATCTACATAATCATATACACAACTTATTTCATACAAAGTGTCGTCAATAACAACTTTAAATAATTTTTTTAATACTTTGCCACTTATTTTTCCAAGTTTTTCTTTTCTAGAAAGTTCATCTAAAGCTAAAAACTTAGGATCAGGTCTTGTGTCTTTTATAAGTTCTTTTAAAGTTTCAGAAATGTTAATGTGTGTTGTGTATTGTCTTTTAGTGACAATTGCATCATATTCATCAGCGACTCTTATTATCTGTGCATAAAATGGAATATCTTTTTTGGTTATTCCATTAGGATATCCAGTACCATTTAAAGCTTCATGGTGATCTAGTGGACCAAGAGCATAAGGACGTAATTTTAAATCTTTCATGCACATCTCGTATCCTAAAGTGGTATGAGTTTTCATTATTTCATATTCTTCATCAGTTAACTTAGTTGGTTTATTTAAAATT
This sequence comes from uncultured Clostridia bacterium, assembly GCA_944390395.1. Classification (GTDB taxonomy): domain Bacteria; phylum Bacillota; class Clostridia; order TANB77; family CAG-508; genus CAG-273. Next base: position 14,683 of record CALXPY010000035.1, read on the forward strand.
TCTGGTGGAATAAATAATTTACCGATATCGTGTAAAAATGCAGCAATGGTACAATGAATTGTAAAACGAGTGCTACACCTTAAATATTCACAGATTCTACAAGAAAGGTTAGCAACATTTTCACTATGTTTTCTAGTAATTGGATCAAGTCTTTCTAACATATCTAATTGATAACGCATGGTTTGATCTAAATTATAAGATTTTAAATTAATTGGACTATAAAAATCATATTTTTCTTTATACATAATTAATTTTTCCTTTCTTCATTTAATGATACTATAAAAGAAAAAGTAAAGCAATAATTTTATTGATAAAAAATAATTTTTATTGTATTATATAAGTAAAAATTAAAGGAAGGATTGGAAATTTAAATGAGTGAAATTTTAATAAAAAATGGTAAAGTTATTTTATTTAAGAATAATGATGTTATTCTAGATAAAAAAGATATACTAATAGAAAACGATACAATAATAAAAATTGAGAATAAAATAGATGAAAAAGGCGAATACTATGTGATAGATGCTAAAAATAGAATTATAATGCCAGGTTTAATAAATACACATGCCCATATACCAATGAGCATTTTTAGAGAGACTACAGAGGGCTATAAATTATATGATTGGTTAAACAAAGTTATTTGGCCAATTGAAGATAAATTGACTGATGAAGAAGTATACTATGCAAGCATGCTTTCTTTTATAGAAATGATTGCTACTGGTACTACTTGTATTAATGATCAATATTTCTTTAGTAAAGCTATTAGAAAAGCAGCAGAAGATACAAGAGTAAGAACTGTCTTAACAAGAACAATTCAAGATATAGATGGTAAAGACAAAATGAATGAGCGTATAAAAGATTTCATAGAGCTATATGAAACTAGAAATAGAAATGATAGCTTAATTACTTATACTGTTGCACCACATGCTTTGTACACTTGCTCTGGAGAGTGCTTATCAGAGGTTGCAAAACTTGCAGAAAAATATAATTTACCTGTACATGTACATTTTTTAGAAAGCATAGATGAAATAGAAGATATAAAACAAAAGCATGGAGAAGAAGCTATATATGTATTAAAGAAGTATTTTAATAATGTTCATACAATATTAGCACATTGTGTAAAGTTAGATGATAAAGATATTGAAATTTTGAAAGGAATGGATTGTGGAATAGCTCATAATCCAGTATCAAATTTAAGGTTAGGATGCAAAATAGCTGATATAACAAAATATTTAGATAATGGTATAAATGTAGCATTAGGAACAGATGGACAAGGGTCTGGAAGTAATTTGGATATGATTGAAACAATGAAAATAGCTTGTTTAATGCAAGGCGGAATACATGAAAATGAAAAAAGAATAACAGCAAAAGATGTAATAAAAATGGCTACAATTAATGGCGCTAAATTATTAAAACTAGATAATGAAATAGGAAGTATAGAGATTGGAAAAAAAGCAGATATTATTATTTTAGATATGGAAGAAAAGTTAGACAATATTACTACATTACCAAATCTAAATGAAATATCAAACATAGTATATAATATAAATGGAAGAAATGTAGTAACGACTATAATAAATGGTAATATTTTAATGGAAGAAAGAAAAATAAAAAATCTAGATTTAGAATTGGTTTTAAATCAATGTAATAAAGTGGTTAAAGAAATTAAAGAAGCACTAAATTGATACAATATATGATTTTACTTCATTTATTATATATTTTACCTTTGATATTATCTCGAGTTTGACACTTTTGAAAGAGTAAAAAGCCTGTAACACAGTATACATCTGCGCTATGGGCTTTTATGATAT
>CALXPY010000036.1 GCA_944390395.1 uncultured Clostridia bacterium
AATTCTTGGTTCGTCTATTTTTATTAAATATTCGTCGTTCATATCTTCACCTATCTCGAGTGTTATTACTCTTGATAGGTATTATATAATAAATAATAAAATATTTCTACACATTTTCACAATTTATTGCATTTTTTTGTTTAGGAATTAAAATTAATTTCCAATGCATTCTATTATTAGTTTTACACCATCCATAAAACCGTATTTTATAAAATTTTTGATTTTCATAAGCACTTACAAAATGTCATTTTTTCTCGAAAGCGTCAGCAAATTTCGATCGATTAACTTTCACCAGCATGGTGTTTTGACACCTTTCAATGCTGTTTAGGAGAAAATCTTCTAAAACCTTTTTGCTCTCCAATGGACAAATTATTGTTGTAATTATTTATAAATTAGTATAAAAAAATTGCTATGTTTTTTCAAAAATCATAACAATTTTTTATTGTTTTAATAAATAATGACTATATAATATTTTAATAAAATATTACATTCCCATTCTACTCAAAGAATTATAAAATTCATCAATTGATTTTAGTTTTGCCTTTACTATTAACTTGATTTTCGCCTTGTCTGCAATATCTTTTAAATACATTTTAGTTTCTTCATCTCTTACATATATGCTCTTTGGTCTCCCCATTTTATAAAAATTATTTATTAAAAATTTCACCGATTCTATTACATAATCTTTTTCATTTTCATAGTTATTTTTGTTTATTAAATCATACGATATTACAGATCCAGACTTTCTTTCTACAATAAATCTTGCTCTAGGATAATAATGCCTTCCATCTTGTTCTTTGTTATCTCTTATTCTTATAGGAACATAATTTAAAAACTCATATTCAATTTCCATTTCTGTTTGTGGCAATTTCATTATATCTTCTTCAAATTTATCATCAGCTTTTATTGTATCATAATGTTTTTCTGGTAACATTAGTGGTGCAGGATAATTTAAAAATAACTTTTTCTCTTTATCATAATGTCTTGCTAAAATTTCTCCGTTTTCAAAGTCAACTTTTATTCCTTGTTCTATAATTGCTCTAAACATCATATAAAAATTCTTTAATGCTTCTATCATTATTTTTACTTGTTTTATATTTATTGGACTTGGCTCATATCCTTTTTCAAAACTTTCAAATGATATCCATGTTCCTCTAAAATTTAAACCTAATTCTTTAATTATTTCTCTATTTTTAGGTAATGTCTCCTGCCTACTTATGAAATTACAAGTAATACATTCTTGGTAATTTATTAGTATATTTTCTGGAATTTGATTTTTCGCTAATTCAAAAAGTCCGTGAATTTGCTCATCCTGATAAATTGCTATAGCTCTATGCATTCCAGCATGTCCCATTACACTACAATAAAAAACTTTATTTAATGGCTTACAAAGATATACCAATAAATCCATATCCCATAAATATCTCCATGGCTCTAATTTTTGTATCTTTTCAGCTACTTCATATAAATCTAACCATAATTCTTTATCTTTTAACTTCATATTCTTCTCCTTATTTTTATTATATATCTAGAATATCATATAAATATTACAATGTCTAGTAGATTTCACTCTAAAAAAGAGAAAGTAAATTCAATTACTTTCTCTTGATTTAATTGTTTACTTCTAGCTCAAATTATAAGGACCAACTCACTTACACAATTAAAAATTGTGAGTGGTCCCCCATAACTTTGTTGCTCATGCAAGAAGACTTTTTGAATGTTTTGTATCGTGTAGCGCCAAAATGAACCACGCACCTCCTTGGTGTCCCCCTTCTCCTGTTGGATTATATAAAGTTACCAATATTACTACTTTTGGATCTGAAATTGGAGCTACACCTAAAAAAGATGTTACATACTTATTTGTATTTACTCCATCTTCTGAAGTTCCTGTTTTTCCTCCTATTGAATATCCTTTTACTTGAGCATTTCTTCCTGTTCCATCTGCTACAACAGATTGCATCATACTTAATACTTCTTGAGAAGTCTTTTCTGAAATAACCCTTGTGTTTTTTTCTACAGGAATATCCCTTACTTCTTGCGTTTCTGAATCTACAATTTGTTTTACTATTCTTGGCTTTACATACATTCCTCCATTTGCAATAGAACTAACAGCTGTAACTAATTGAAGTGGTGTGATTTCAAATCTTTGACCAAATGAAATTGTTGCTAATTCTACAGGCCCTACTTTTTCTTCTTTTAAAAAAATACTACTTGCTTCACCTGGTAAATCTATTCCTGTTTTTCTTAGTAATCCAAATTTTTCTAAGTATTTATAATATGTACTTACTCCCATTTTTTGCCCTAAGCCTATGAAAACAGGATTACATGAATTCATTAGTGCTTGCCTTAAGCTTTCTGGTCCATGTGGATTATATGATCTCCAACATTTTATTCGTACACCGGCAATTTCTATACCTCCTGTACAACAAAATTCTCCTTCTTTATCCGGTGTTGTAATTCCTTCTTCTAAAGCAGCAGATGCCGTAATTAATTTAAAAGTAGATCCTGGTTCATACGTATCTGTTACTGCTTTATTTCTCCATAAAGCCATCATTGCTTTGTTTCTTTCTGCTTCTGAATATGTTTCCCATAACTTCTTTGTTTCTTCATCACTTGCCTCAAATGGAGTATTTAGATTATAATTTGGATAGCCTGCCATTGCCAATATATCTCCATTATTTGGATCCATAATAACTACATTTCCACCATCTGTACATTTATTATCAATACACGCTTCTTTTAAGTATTTTTCTGCTATGCCCTGAATTGTTGAATCTATAGAAAGTATTAAATCATTACCATCTATAGCTGGTATGTAATCTTCTCCTTCTTTTAATATATCTCCTCCTGTTGCGTCCGTCATTTTTTTGATTTTTCCCTGTTCTCCCTTAAGTTCTTCTTCATACACAGCTTCTATTCCATCCAAACCTTGATTATCTGATCCACAGAACCCAATTACTTGAGATGCCAAATTGTTATTTGGATAATATCTTTTTGTATCTTCGTCTATATTTATTCCAGTAGTAATATTGTTCTCTTCCATCCAAATTCTTAATTCATCTGCTTTTTCTTTATCTACTTTTCTCACTATTGTTTCTATAGAAGTTACTTTTTTTACCTTTTTTAAAACTGTTTCATAATCCAAATCAAATATATCTGCACATGCTCTTGCCACCTTTTCTTTATCTTGTTTAGCAATATTTACCGGATTTACTGTAACAGTTTCTACTGTACTACTTACAGCCAATATTTTTCCTGTTGCGTCATAAATAGTACCTCTTTTAGGATTTATTTTTCTATCCAATGTTTGCTGTGCTTTTACCATCTCTTGCAGATCTGCGCCCATTACAAATTGTACATATCCTATTCTAAATATAAGTGCAATTAATATTGCCCACGTAATAAAAATGGCATTCTTCATCCTTACTTTTCGTTCTATATTGCTTGATTTTCCTTCTACTTTTTCTTTTTTTGTTTTTATAACATCTTTAAATTTTTTTCTTTTTGATTTGTCAATTTTCTTTTTGTCATACTCTATATTTTCCTTTTCTTCTTTCTTTAAATTTTTAAACTTTTTTAATTTTTTTCCTTTTATTATATGCATTTTGCTATTATTCATCTCATTCACTCCTCATTTAAATTGTATTCAATATCATCTTAAAAATGAAATTTTTTATTTTAAAATTTATTAAATACTAATTTAAATAAGAATTCCCTATTAGATAAAAAAAATTAAAATATTAAAAATAATATCTAATATTTTAATTTTATTTACCAAATATTTTATTAATTAAATTTGTAAGCCAATTTGTATTTTCTTCTACTATAACTTGTTCAGAAGCTGGTTCTACATAATCTTCTTTTGGTAGGCTTACATATACTTTTTGTGATTCATCTAGTTTTTGCATTCCCAATTTTTCTTTTGCTGCTTTTTCTATATTATTTAAATTAAGACTATTTTCCATATTTACTTCTAATTGTGCATTTTCTTTTTCCAAAACAGCTAATTCTTTCTTTAGGCTTTCTTTTTTATCAAAACTTGCTGTAATAAGTGAATTTCTATAACTTATAGCAAACAATATAACAAAGCCCACCACTAAATATAGAACTGCTCTAGTATGATTTTTTAAGCGAATCTTTTTCTTTTTTTGAGCTTTCTTATTACTTAATGTAGAACTTTTTTTACCCACATTAGGATTTTTTCTGACCTCATACTCTGGTTGTAGTTTTCGTGGACTGGTTTCATATTGGTACATATTTCTATATGTAGCCATAAGTTATTATCACCTCACTTATTTATTATTTCTTTCAAATATTCTTAATTTTGCACTTCTTGATCTTGAATTACTTTTTTGTTCTTCTTCGTTTGCCACAATTGGCTTTTTATTAACTATTTTTCCTAAAGATATATTACCGCATACACAATATGGTATATCTGGTGGACATGTACATTTTCCCACTGCTTCGATATAAGCATTTTTTACAATTCTATCTTCTAACGAATGAAATGTAATAACTGCTAATCTACCTTCTGGTTTTAAGCAATTTATAGATTTTAAAATAGTATCATGTAAAGGTTTTAACTCATCATTAACTTCTATTCTTATTGCTTGGAATGTTCTTTTTGCTGGATGTCCATTATTTTGCTTTGACTGTGGTATAGATTCCTCAATTATTTTTACTAATTCTTTTGTAGTAGTTATATTCTTATTTTTTCTTGCCATACAAATATTTTTTGCTATATTTTTTGAATACTTTTCTTCGCCATACTCAAAAAATATTTTAGCCAATTCTTCTTCCGTATAAGAATTTACTACTTCTTCAGCAGTTAATTTCTTAGTTCTATCCATTCTCATATCTAATTTAGCATCTTCCATATAACTAAATCCTCTAGACTTTTCATCTAGTTGATATGATGACACACCTAAATCTAATAATATACCATCTACTTTTTGTATCTCTAATTTTTGCAATATTTTATCTATATTATCATGATTATCATGTATATATACAACATTATTAAAAGAACTTAAATTTTTCTTTGCAGCGTCTAAAGCTTCTAAATCTTGATCTATTCCTATTAAAAGCCCTGTATTTGATAAGTGATTAAGAATTTCTTTGCTATGTCCAGCTCCTCCTAAAGTTCCATCTACATATATTCCATCTTTTTTTATATTTAAGCCTTCAATACATTCATTTAATAATACTGGCTTATGCTTAAACTCCATTTTTACACCTTTTCTCTTTATAGCACAATCAGTTGGTATTTTAAAATACCAACTGTATGTACTTTATTTCATTATAATTTGTCTTTAGTATTTTTTAGCTCTTTTGTTTTATTATATTTATTTATCTTATGGAAATATATAAAATTAACTTTAGTATTTTATATATCTTATCTTTTGATAATGTTAATCTCTTTTGTAAATTCTCTCACCTTAACTTTATCTTTTGTTCAAACTAGCCTAATTTTTTTTACTTATCTTTTGTTAAATCTCATCTAAAATTTATCTTTTGTAAAATTAATATTTTTAATTTTTTATCTTTAGTTTAAATTTTATTTTTTCAAAATTCATCTTTTGTTAAATACAGCTTTTTCTTTTGAATACTAATTTTTTTCTTTTGTTTACAGTGTTTCTTCTTTTGTTTATCTATATAAACTTATAAAAAGTTATATACCTAACATAGTCATATTTTCTGCAATCTCATCAGCTGAAATGTTTTCATCACTGTTATATTTTTTCCATTTTTCTTTATTCCAAATTTCAATTCTAGTTCCTACTCCGATTATAACAGCTTCTTTTTCCATATTTGCATATTCTCTTAAGTTACTTGCAATTAGAAATCTTCCTTGTTTATCTACCTCACATTCAATTGCTCCTGATAGAAAAAATCTTACGAAATCTCTTGCATTTTTATTTGTAAGTGGAAGTGTTTTTAATTTTTCTTGAAAATTATTCCATTCATTTCCGTGAGAATCCAAACAAGCACCCATCAAGTCCTTTTGTTATTATGAACTTTTCACCAATGTCTTCTCTTAATTTTGCAGGCATTATTAATCTGCCTTTAGCGTCAAGAGAATGTTCATATTCACCGATAAGCACTTTATTTCACCTCTCTCACTTTTAAACCACTTTTTACCACTTCTCTCCACTTCACTTAAATTTTAATACAAGAATTTGGAAATTGCAATAGTTTTTTTAAATTTTTTTATTTTTTTTGTGAATTTCTCTTAGAAATATAAACAGATCCAAATTTTGTCGACAATTTTTTCCTTATTTTTACAAAAAAACACCTTAATAATGTAATATACACTATTAAGGTATTTTTATATTTTATTGTATATTTGTATTTCCTCTGTATATTTTTATATATGCTTTATCTCCACTTCCGCGGATTACCAAGAAGTGGTGAGTCCCAGCTTGCATTAGCGGTCACGTCCGCTCCTTTTCCACTTGTAGTGTATGTTACACCTCCATAAATAGTTGAAACACTTGATCCTCCATTAGCTCTTGCATAATCATTTGGATTATTTCCCATATCATATTCTCCTGATTGTCCTGTAACACCATTTACAATGATTGCATCTTTAATGTTACTCATTGCCATTCCTCTATTACCACCCGTTCTACTTCTTGCATTTTCTCCCGCTGTTACCGATGAATTTAATTTTTCAGAAGAAATATTTCCATTCTGAATTTTAAAATCAATTACATCATTTTTTAACATTGTTGTAGTTATTATACATAATCCTCCTGATCCGTCCTGAACCTCCAGCGCTTGCTGAAGGTAATTGACCCGTTTGTGCACTTCCATAGGCACTTCCTCCATTTCCACTTTTTCCTACAAGTTCAAACTTGAACCAGCCGTCTTCTGGAATTTGAAAATTTTGTGATGTGTCATAACTTCCTATTAAAGTCCACCCTGATGGCTCAGCCACCATAGACATAGTTTCTAATTCTCCTGTACCTATATTACCTGCTTTATCTTTTACATTAACTTTTATAATATATTTTGTTCCTGCTGTTAGTTCAGTGTATGCATATATATTATTTATATCAACTCCTTTTCGTTCATCACCTAATAGATATGTATATGTTTCTGTATCTGCCAACCCACTTTCTTCATCTATTGCATCAACTTTTACATTTATACTTTTATCTGTTTTAGTTTCTACTTTTACTGTCACTTTAGGCGCTACTGTATCATCTATTGTTTTTTCTGCAATCTTATCTAATAATCTATCATTTTTCAATCTTGCATATATAATATCAGTATAAGATAAATCTATTATTTTTCCATTGTTCTCTATTTCTTTCCATTCTCCATCTTTACTATTTATTTGATATTGTATTGTATATTCTGTATCTGTGCTGATTGTTATTTCTGCTTTATTATTATTCCATATTATTTCTCCAAATTTAATAGAAACTATATCTGTAGAACCATTTCCATTAAACACATTATTTAATTCATTAAATAGTGCATTCAAATTTTCTTGATCATTTGCTACTGCATTATTCATTGCATTTGCAGCTTCTTTTGCTTTATTTATTATTCCATTTTCACTAAATACAGCGTCTATTGTCACTCCTGCTAATATTAGTATCACTATTATTGTCACTACCAATGCTATTAATGTTATCCCTCTTTTTTCTTTTATATTTCTCATAAATTATTTTTCTCCTTCCCTATTAATTAAAAATCCACTCCCACAATATGTGATAATATCTTTTTTCTCGCTCGTCCCAACTCTTAAGAATATGTATAAAATTTTGTTAATTACATTATTTATAAAGTCAAAATACACTTCACAAAATTTTAACATCTTCTAAATAGTCGGTCCCCACACGTATCTCGCTTCGAAAAAAATATTATCACTATTGTGTGTGCTAATTACTACCTTTTTTATTTTTTTACATATTTTCAAACATATCCACTAGTAAAATCTTCCGAAAAAAGCGCACAAAAAGAACGCAACTTTTCTTTTAGATGCGTCCTATATTTTACATAATATGTATTGAATTTTGGTACAAAAACTAAACCTGTTTTATTCTCTAAAGCATAGCTCTCTCTCTCTCTCTCTCTCTACAACTGCAACGTTTTCAGCCTTCATACCTAATCTCCTGTTCATTTTACTTTATACTAAAATTTTAAACTATAGTTTTTTTATTGTCAACACCTTTATATGATTTAATTTAACTTCTTTTAACTATGTTAAAATTTAAAACACCTTAATAATGTAATATACACTATTAAGGTATTTTTGTATTTTCTTTTATTGTATATTTGTATTTCCTCTGTATATTTTTATCCATGCACTGTTTCCACTTGAAGGGGATCCACAAGTCCAATTTGTTACTCCTGCTCCTCTTCCTCCTTGAACTCCATATCCTGTATTTCCTCCTGTTCCACCGCTACAACTTACATAATGAGTATTTTCATTATACCCATGTCCACCTGAATTTCCGTCTTTGTCCTTGTACATTTAACAAATTTCCACCTGCTGCACTTCCAGCACTTCCTCCGCCTCCACTGCTACTACTAGATGCATTTCCTCCAGCTCCACCAGAAGTTACTGTAATTCCTTCACAACTAACATTTCCTCCTACTGAAAATGTTATAACATCCCCTTTGTTTTTATAGAATGATGATTCTGCATATCCTCCAGAACCACCTCCACCTCCGCCATATCCATCGTTGTAACCATCATATTGTCCATCTGCACCTGGTCTTGCGTAAGCAGTTTTAGCAGTTCCTCCTCTTCCTGATGCTGCACCACATGCTATTTTAAAGTATCCATCTTCTGGTATTGTAAAGCTACCTGAAGAAGAATAAGTTCCTATTAAAGTCCAGCTTGTCGGTGCTGATACTTTAGAAGCTGTTTCTACTTCACCTGTTCCTATATTTCCAGCTTTATCTTTTACATTTACTCTAACTATATATTTTGTTCCTGCTGTTAGTCCTGTATATGTATATGTGCTATCTGTATCTACTCCTCTTTGTTCATCACCTAAAAAATATGTATAAGTTTCAGTCTCTGCTAGTCCACTCTGTCCATCTGTTGCTTCTACTGTTATATCTATACTATTTTCTGTTTTGTTTCCTACTTTTACTGTAACCGTTGGTTCCAATGTATCTTCTACTGTTTTATCTACTATATCTCCTAATCTTCCATCATCTTTTAGTCTAGCATAAACAATATCTTTATATGAAAGATCTGTCACTTTTCCATTATTCTCTAGTTCTTTCCATTCTCCATCTTTACTATTTATTTGATATTGTATTGTATATTCTGTATCTGTGCTGATTGTTACTTCTGCTTTATTATTATTCCATACTATTTCTCCAAAAGTTATATTACCCTTAGGCTTTAATCCGCCCTCTTCTTCTATAAACTCTCCAATTCCATTTATTGAAGCTTGATCATTTATTACTGCATTGTTCATAGCATTTGATGCCTCTTTTGCTTTATCTATTAATCCTCCATCACTAAATACGTAGCTTATGGTTACACCAGCTAAAATTAAAATAACTACAATTGTAATTGCTAAAGCTATTAAAGTTATACCTTTTTTCTCTAACAAATTTACATCTTTCATAGTTTATTCACTCCTTCGTCTCCTTATTTTTTATTCATTTGTTTAATTCTATATTATACCACAATTCTATATGATTTACCAGAAACCTATAGGTTTAATATAGATTCTGTACCTAAAGTCACAAAAAACGCACCTATTTATTATAGACACGCTATTATTTTTTGCTTTTCTTGACTTTATATTACAATAAAATTCTATATTATATAGTATTAATTGTCAACACCTTTTTCCAAACATTTATATAAAATATTTTCCAGTTTTTCTGTATATACAATTGAAAGCTTCATTGCTTCCATTATCTCTTTTGTTGGTACTTCTTTTAAATTTAATCTATAGCCATTTAATAGAGCTAATTGTCTTATAAATTCTCTACTTGTTCTACCATTTCCTTCTCTAAAATATTAATTCTTTTTTTAATGTTGGAAATTGTATCATAGCACACCTATATACTCCTATCACATTAGTACCATTATTTAATTTTAAATCTGTATTTATGTGATGATGACCATGTATATTCAGGTAAACTTTATTCTTTTTTAAATATTTAGTAATTCCTTTCATTCCACAGTGTGCCTTATCATTTGCTTTAGAATAAAGTTGATATGGAGAATCGTGCGATACAAGTATATCTGCTATATCACATTCTCTTAATATTTTTATGCTTTCTTCTTGCAAATACATAGGTATATTTCCAATTTTGTATCTACTACTTCCTTCAAAGCCTAATATTTTTATTCCATTAATATTTATTACCTTAGAATGTATGTTCCTTATATTTCTTGACTCTAGTAGTCCATACTCATCATGATTTCCTAGAATACCATATATTTTTTCTATTGGTACATATTTTAAAATCATATCTAAATAATTGCCACTTATATCTCCTAGAAGTAAGCATACATCATATTGCAATTTTTTTACCTTTACAATTTCTTCTTCTTTTAAATGATGACAATCTGTAATTACTAGAATATTTATACTATTATAATTATTGTGTTTATTTACTTTTCCAAACATAAAAACCTCTACTGCTTTATATCGTTATATATCGTTGCCATTAAAGTATTAATCTCTTGTTTTTCTATCTCAAATACTTTACCGTTATGTCTATCTCCATAGTCATCAACAAAATCTACAATTTCATAATATGCTTCCAAGAAGTCTTTTGCTTTTATCTTATTTATTGCATTATTCTTAGTTGCTTGCTGTCTTTGACTCAATTTATATTCAGAACTATCATACTTAATTGCTTTTAATAATCTACTTACTTTTATAATAGTTTCACATATTATTTCATTTCTTTCTTCTTCTGATAATGATCTAATATTTTTTGGTAATGTCATTGTTTTTATTAAGTTATCTCTATCTATTAAAATTGCCTCATCAATTTGTTTAATTGCTATTTCTAATGCTTTTTTTATATTTTTTGATACTATATCATTTCCAGAATCAGCATATCCAGCTTCTATATATTTATTTTTAACATCTATATCTCCCTCAATACATGCCGTTAAAGTCATTTCATCTCTTTCACTTTCAAAAGAAATTACACAACCTTTATAAAAATATCTATCCTCTTGGCTCACTTCTAATTTTTGCAAGTCTATGCATTCAATGTTTATTAGAGTATACCATAAAAAGTATTCTCTATTTCTACTGTTGTATCCATTTATTACTTCAATAACGTTTATTTCATCACCATAAATTTTTAAGTATATCTTTTGTTTATTCCCTAAATCTATATGTTTTATTACTTCTGCACTACCCTCTTTCTTCATTGATTACCTCCATCCTAATATATTTAAAATTTTATTTACTATTCTCTTAAAAATACTTTCTTTATATTCCACCATAGCAGTTTCTTCTATATGTGCTTCAACATAATTTTGTTCCTCTTTTTTCTTAAATAAGTTATCTGGATTATATTTCCTCCTTGTTTCTTCTTCTAGCTTATTTCTTTCTATATTTTCATAACTTAATATTTTTTCTTTCTGCACAGGTGTTGCCCAATAATCTCTAAATAAAATAGTTAATATTGCTTTTGTTTCTTCTAGCATAGTTTGTCCATCAAATGTTTCCTTTGAAATATTATATTCGTAACTATTATCCATATTATTATAAAAAAATCTTATTTTTTCTTGTGGTATTTTAGCAACTAGTTCTTTAGGGAAAATTCTAAGAATTTCATATATTTCTTTATAGGCACATGCATTTCTATCTATAGTCCTGTTCATTTCCATTTTCTTCTATACCTCCTCTAGCTAGAGTTTGTTCTTTTGTTTTACTTAATATATTATCCATAGCTACTAAATTTCTTGGATTTACACTTTTTATTGTTGTTTTTATGCCTTGAACACAATTAGCATCAAACCCATTATTTATTAATATTTGCTCAAAAGATGATTGCATAGGTTGTTCTGTTTTATTTGCAACTTCCTGTACTTTTTGTTGATATACGCTTACTTCTTCAGCTAATCTTTTATCCATGTCACCGATAATGTCTTTCCTTTTATCCAAATTATCAGCTATTTCACTTTGAGTTATTTCTACTACTATATTTTTTCCTTGCTCAAATTTAGGCTCACCTTCCATTAAAACAAGATTTCCCATTTCATCCAGAGTATAATATTCATAAACCATATCAAAAGGCTGTCCATCTTCCATACTCTCTTCATATTGTGCAACAAAAACACTTCCATTTTTGTTTTCTATCTTCTGTAATCCCAATAAATATTTTTGATGTGTTACATCTAAAAATCTATCATCATAATTCATTCTAGTGGTATTTAATGTATCAAAATCTAATTTTCCAAATATCTCTGCTAATTGTTTTTTAGCACTATCTTCAAATAATTTTGAATATTCTTCTCCCATTGTTTTACCAATAAAATTTTCTCTTTCTTCTATTGACCATTCAATACCATTTTTTTCTATGTAATATTCATATAACCAATCACTATTTTTTTCTATTTTCTCTATAGCTTCAGTATATTTATATTGACAATTTTCATGAGGCTCACTCATATTTTGATTTTTTGATTCTTCATTTTGCACTTCAGTATCTTCAATATCAGTTGAATATATCGTATTACCATTATTACGCTCTTCTTTTTGTTGCTTATCCATTTCTTCTTTTTGTGCCAATAGTTGTCTATCCCCTTTTACCATCTCATCATAAAAAGCTGTAATACCTTCGATTTCTCTTGCAATTTCTGTTCTTCTGCTTGGAATTGCAGTTAAAAGTTCATCATGTAATTGTTGAATTTTTGTATTTCTTTCCAAAAGAAGTTCTGATAAATCTTTTTTAGTACCATCTTCTCTATATTGATATGATAGTATTGGGTATTGTTCTAATGCGTCAATGGCATACATCGGCATTATACTATCCGTTAATTCTGTTAATACCATATCGGCACTATCTGAATTTTTATATTCACTTTCTTCTGTTTTCATTATTGTAGTATCTGCCGACTTATCAGATGCTATTAATTCATCTATTCTCTTTTCAATTTTTGAATATAATTCTTCTGAAAATACACCTTTCAAATTTTCTAATGCTTTTTTGGCTTGCAATCTACCGTTTAAAAAAGCATTTCTTTCCATAATATAACTTCTATAATTTTTTCTATAAAATTCTGGGTTTACTCTAACATTAATACTCTCTTTCGCCATCCTTAATGTTTCATAATTTAATTGTGGTTTTTTTGAATATATTTGACTATTTTGTTTCGCGTGTTCGACTTCGTGACAAGCTGCTTCTACCAAATGCCCTATTCCTGTCACATATGCTTCCATATTTCCATTGTTTACGCCATCGATCAATTCTTTTTCTGAAAAAACTATCTCAGAAATCGGCCCTTTTTCATCAATTCCTACAAATCGGGTTGCACCAACTTTTGTTTTATCATCCATTCTAACTCTTATATTTTCTAGTATTCCTTGCCTATTTGCTTCATTTCTAGTGACATACAACAATAAAGCCGATGCATCATCACGACTTATATTTGGAAAACTAGATATAATTGTATTTGCATATTTTTCCATAAATTGATTTTCTTCCATATCTGTAAAATCAATTTTTCCTGCTCTTTCTACAAAATATTTGTGAGCATCAAACTCCTCTTCTATAGCATTATCATAATCTTGCTCGAAGTCATCAAATCCCCCAACTTGATTCGCTTCTCTTTCAGTTTCTTGTTGTTGTTCTAACGAGCTATTGCCTCCATTCTGCTTATAGCTGTCATCAGGTCTTATCTTTCCTCCATCGTTCATTTCTCTTTTTACTTCAAATCTTCTGTTAAACCTCGACATATTCCACCTCAATTATTACTCAATTATAAATATTTTCTCGTTATCTAATACTCTATTTTTATTATAATATAACGTTATATTTTTTGCAATTACTTTTCTGGCTTCATTTTCAACTTTTAGCCTTTTTAAATTATTCTGGGTATAACTTTATATTTTTAGGATGTAGACAAAAAATTTCCATAAAAATAAGCCTTGAACTTATTTTTTAATTCAAAGCTATTTCTTTTTTTAAATTCTATTTCTTTATCTTCCAATATCCTTTTTTGTTTGAGCCAACTCTTTCTATTATTCCTTTTGTTTTTAAAGTTGCTATTCCTCTTTGTACTGTTTTAGTTACTATTCCTAATCTGTTTGCTATATTAACTTGCGTAATTTCTGGATTTTCTATTATAATTTCCAATATTTCTTTTTCAATTTTTGTTAATTTTTCACAGTCATTTATTTGGACATTTTTATGGACATTTATTTGGACATTTTTTCCTCTCATTTCTTCTAATAAGTCCATATAAATTGGAGAAGCATTACATTTCACCATTACTCCACTTGTTTTTATCTCAATTTCTGGTATAGGTGCATTATATAGTTCACATTCTTTCTTTATTTTTTCAAAGCCTCTTCCCCAAGATTCTATAAATCCTGCCTTGAAAAATGTCTGTGCAATTAATGGATTGTATGGTTTTGAATAGTGTTTTTCAAATAAATTTTGAGATGCTAATTCTTCTGGAAATTTACCATCATTCCATACATATATTTTATCATCATAAATACTCACTTGAATTGGGTTATTTTCTTCATATTGTTTATGATTAACACTATTTAGTAAAATTTCCCTAAATCCGTTCTCTAGGAAACATATATTCTTCAACCCTTTGTATTCCTTCATAATGTATAAGTGCTTTTAAATATTTTAAATATATCAAGTCTATAGCTTTATCTACTTGTAGTATTAAAGCTCCATGTATCTCATCTTGATATCTTAAGTCTGCATCGTCATTCTCAAAAAATCCTATTTTTATATAAGAACCAATAATCCACTTATTTGGTTCTTTTCCAAATAATAATATAGCTGCCTTATTTAAATATTTTCCATCATACAATCCTAGATTTTTAAGTAATGTTTCATTATCAATTTCTACATCTTCACTTTTTAGACGTCCACTTTTTACTGCCTTTTCTTTGAATACTTTAAAAGCTTCTTCATTCAAATCATCAAAAGTAGCATTCTTAACTGGCAAATCTTCCCAACGCTTTCCAACTCTATCTAACATAAACTTATCAAGTTCACTACCTGTAACTTCATGATTATTACTTCCACTTCTTAAATAGAATTTTCCTTGATAACTTATAGGCATTGGATAATTATCTATTTTTATAACAATATATAATAAATCATTTTCTTCTTCTACTTTTACTTCTGGTATAATTCCCATAGTGTCTTTTATTTTGTTTGGAATTTCCTTTACTAACTTAACAGCATTATTTATACCAATTATATTTCCTTTATCATCTTTTCCAATATATATAATTCCACCATTAGCATTTGCCATACCACAAATCCATTTTAAATATTCGTCTTTCCAAAC